>CACZPX010000052.1 GCA_902783095.1 uncultured Lachnospiraceae bacterium | reverse complement strand
GTCGTCCTTTGTGAGCATGCCAAAGTTCAGCGTGGCATAGTACCCGCTGCTCACGCCGCCCAGCCGTGTGGAAAAGGCCTGCGTCACCAGGCCGGTTTCGGCAAACCCGGGAAAATAAAGATACGGCGGATCCGTGGCGCTCCAGCGCATGCCGCCGGCGTCAAAAGTCTGCAGATTGTATGTTTGCATAAAGATTTCTCTCCCGCGGTCAGATGAAAAAAATATATCTAAATAATTAATGAATTTCAAGCGCATTGCGGGAATGTTCAGAAACATGTTATACTACGCGTAATATATGGAAAGGGGATAGGAATGAAGAAGATCCTGCTGGCCGCATCTGAATGCGTGCCGTTTATCAAGACCGGAGGACTGGCCGACGTGGTCGGCGCGCTTCCCAAGTATTTCGACAAGGAGCAGTTTGACGCGCGTGTCATCCTGCCCAAGTACACCTGCATCCCCGAAAAATACCGCAATGACATGCAGTTTGCGGGAAGCTTTTACATGTATTTCAACGGCCGCGACCGCTACGTGGGCGTGATGCGGCTGGAACTGTCCGGCGTCACTTTCTACTTTGTGGACAACGAGGAATACTTCGGCGGTCCCTCTCCTTACACCGACGCCCGCTATGACATCGAAAAATTCTGCTTTTTCTGCAAGGCGGCCCTGGCCGTACTACCCACCATCGGTTTTCAGCCGGATCTCATTCACTGCAACGACTGGCACACCGGCCTGATCCCGGTCTATTTAAAGAACGAGTTCCACAGCGACCCCTTCTACGCCGGTATGAAGAGCATCATCACCATCCACACCCTGCGCTTCCAGGGGCAGTGGAACGTAAAAGAAATGGAACAGTTCACGGGCCTTCCCAACGAACTGTTCACCCCGGACAAGCTGGAGTTCTACGGTGACGCCAGCATGTTCAAGGGCGGCATCGTCTACGCGGACGCCGTGACCACCGTGAGCGAGACCTACTCGCGCGAGGTGATGACCCCCTTCTTCGGGGAACGACTGGACCCGCTGCTCTCCGCGCGCAGCAACTGCTTCACCGGCATCGTGAACGGCATCGACACGGAGATCTTCGCCCCCGCCCACGACCCGCTGATCTGGAAGGAATACAGCGCAGAGGATTTCCGGAAGTATAAAAAGGTCAACAAGGCCGCGCTGCAGAAGCAGATGGGCCTGGCTGCGGACCCCAAAAAGATGGTGGTCGGCCTGGTGTCCCGCCTGACGGACCAGAAGGGCCTGGACCTGGTGGCGCGTGTGTTTGAGGAGATGCTGTACGAAAACCTGCAGTTTGTGATCCTCGGCACCGGCGAAAAGAAGTACGAAGACATGTTCCGCTACTTTGCCGGCCGCTTCCCGGACCGCGTGGCGGCCTGCATCACCTATTCGGAGGAACTCTCCCACCGCATCTACGCCGGTACGGACGCCTTTTTGATGCCCTCCCTGTTTGAGCCCTGCGGCTTGAGCCAGCTGATCGCGCTGCGCTACGGCTCCGTGCCGATCGTACGTGAGACCGGCGGCTTAAAGGACACCGTGCAGCCCTACGACGAGACGAAAAACACCGGCACGGGCTTCTCCTTTGCCAACTACAACGCGCACGAGATGATGGCGACCGTCCGCTATGCGGAAAACGTCTTTACCAACGACAAACGGCGTTTCAACCAGATCGTGGAGCGCGGCATGAAGATGGACTACTCCTGGAACGCCTCCGCGCGCAAGTACGAAGCGCTGTACGACAAGGTGATCGGGGGCTGACCCGCAAGCTTGTCATCCTGAGCGCAGTGAGCGCAGCGAACATCCGCAGCCTGTCATCCTGAGCGCAGTGAGCGCAGCGAACGAAGTCGAAGGATCCCTTCCGTCACCGGCAAGGGATCCTTCTTTATTGCTCAGTCTCTATGCTGCTTTTCACCCGTCTCTTCGCAGGCCCTTCCGTTTTTTCTACTCCAGAATGATCCCATCCTCCGCAAACCGGATCTGCCCGCAGCCGGCCAGGCGGCCGTAGTCTTCTTTCGCGACCGTTCTGACGGGCAGCGTCTTTTTGTACAGCCGTTCCCCGATAAGCGGGGCCAGCGCCAGCACGGGCTCGGCCTCGATGCACAGGAGCCCCGCCGGCGCCGTGCCCAGCCGGAGCATCTCCAGCATCACGCCGGAGCCGGAACAGGAACCGCGGTCAAACGGGATGCACAGGATCTTTCCCGTGAGGGTCTCCCCGCAGGCCGGATGGTGTACGTCGATGATCCGGCCGGTCTTTACGTCCACGCCGCCCCAGAAGCTGAGCGGCGTATCGCAGACCAGGGCGGGCGCGCATACGCTGCCGGGCACCACCGTCCCGAAGGTCCGGATGACGGCGGGCTCCGCCTGGGAGTCCTCCGCCAAAGCGTTCCCGCTTGCAGGGCCTGCAGCGGGCGCACTTTCCGCAAGGCAGCGTTCTTCTGCCGATCCGGCAGTGCAGATGCGGTCTGTCTCCTCTTCTTTTATTGCCGCGTCTCGGCTGCTATCCGCGCCGTTTGCGATTGTTGGCAGCTGTCCGGTCACGGCCGCATCCACACAGGCCGCCAGATCCGCGATCATACCCTTTACCCCGCAGATCGCCGGCGCGTACTGCACCGCCTTGCCGGAGTTGGTGATCATGTTTTTGCCGAAAAAGCGGCCGTCCCCCTCGTCCATCTCCATCAGGCAGGTATCCCGCGTGATGGTCGCGCCTGCGGCCTTAAGAACGGCCAGATCGCCGCTCTGATCCGCCGCCGCTGCGTTTGCGCGGTCGGTCATGATCCAGAGCTCCGTGCCGGCGGCAACCGCTCTGCCGGCCAGCAATGCCGCGATCCGGTGCAGTTCTTCCGCGGAAGCGTGCGGGCAGCCCAGCACCACCAGGTCCGCGTGCCTGCCGTCTGCGGTATTCAGGCGCGCCTGCAGCGCGGAAAGATCCGCCGGCGTTACGGTATAACGCGGGACGTCTGCCGGGATGGCCGCTCCCGCCAGCAGGCCGAAGGCCGCATAAACGTCCGGCGCTTCCGGCGTCACGCCGACCAGATGAAACAGCGAGACCGCGCCGCCGGAGGCCGCCGCCGCGCAGAGCGCCTTTAAGGCGTCCGCCGTGATGCGGCCGGGCAGACCGTCTATCACCGGCACGCGGCTGACCGCGATCTCGCCCACGTAATAGCCAAGCAGCGCGGCAAGGGACGGTTCGCAGAACGCGTCTGCGTCAAAGCCCTGCAGCGTAAAGAGCAGCTCGCCCCTGCGGTTTTTTTCCAGGTAGCGGCCGTAAGCCGGCACGCGCCCGGTCATGGCGCAGCAGACATCCATCATGTCCGGCAGCCGCTCTGCCCGCGCGCCCAGTACCGAATTTACGTAGCAGACCGCGTTGGACTCCGACCAGCTGACGATCTCGCCAAAAGCCGGCACGTTCACGCCCTGGTACGGCGCGCAGGTCCACGAGGGCTTTACACCCATTTTCAGATAGGCGCGCTCCAGGCGTTCGCTCTTGGCCGCAAAGGTGGCTGTGGTGCCGTGCGCCGCCCAGTGCTCCATATCGCGCGATATGGGATTGATGGACGTCGGCACCGCGCACGTGGCGCCGTGCTCCGCCAGATACTCGACAAAGTCGGAGCCCGCCTCCCAGACGGTGGTATAAGCCGCCGCGTCGATATGGGCGCGTGAGACCGGCAGCAGGCGCTCTGCGCCGTAGCGCTCGCCCATCCGCACCACGGTCTCCAGCGCGGTGCGCAGGCCTTCGCCGGCTGCGCCGGCCAGTATGGTTTGCTCTTCTTTTGTCAGATGCATCATGATCAGATCCTTCGACTCCGTTCGCTGCGCGCACTGCGCTCAGGATGACAGGTTGTGGGTTACCGCTGCGCAGATCCTTCGACTGCGCTCAGGATGACAGCTTACCGGCTGATGGGCGCGGTCGCCTCCTTTAAGGCGGCCAGCTGCTCTTCGTCCATGTACGGCGCCAGCAGTTCCAGGCACTTTGCGTGGTAGTCGTTCAGCCAGGCGATCTGCTTTCCGGTGAGCATGTCGGTATCCAGCAGCTCGCGCTCGAAGGGGATGGGCGTCAGGTTCTCAAAGCGGTACCATCTGCCGAACTCGTTTTCGCAGTCGTCCACCAGCACCAGGTTGTTCTCCAGGCGGATGCCGTATCGGCCCTCCTTGTACACGCCGGGCTCTATGGCCATCACGTTGCCGGGCTTCATGGGAAGCCAGCAGAAGGCCCACTCCTTTTTATAGCTGGGCTCCGCCATAAACTGCGGCCCCTCGTGCACCACGATGCAGTAGCCCACACCGTGGCCGGTGCCGTAGCCGTACTGCAGGTGTTCGTTCCACATCACCGTGCGCGCCACGCTGTCCAGATACGCGCCGTCGCAGCCCTCGCGCAAAATCTGCGTCATGGCGGCGTACAGCGACAGGAAGGTGAGCGTATAGTCGTGCTTTAATTCCGCGTCGCGGCTGCACGGCCCCAGGTAGATGGTACGCGTAGTGTCCACGGTGCCGCCGTAGTAGTGCCCCATGCAGTCAAAGAGCATCACGCCCTCCGCCTTTGCGGTCTTGTAGTCCTCCGGCGAAGCGTTGTAGTGCGGCCCGGCCGCGTTTTCCATGTAGGCGGCCATCAGCGGATAGCCGGTCTCTATGTATTCCGGATGCTCGCTGCGGTATTTGCGCAGGATCTCCACGGCGTTCAGTTCGTTGATGCTCCCGTCCGCCGCGTGGGTCTTCACATAGTGGAAGAACTTGAACAGGCTCGCGGCTTCGATGATGCCGGTATGCCGCATGTTCTCGATCTCCACCGGGTTTTTGACCGCCTTCAGGTCGTTGACGATGTCAAAGCCTTCGATCTTTCTGGTGCCGGCCGGCACCGCGTCAAACAGGCGGTAGTTCATGCGGTATCTGTCATAGAACAGCACCGTATCCGCCGGGAGCTTGGCCACTTCCGCCGCCGCGGTGTCGATGTCGCAGAGCTCCCAGCCGTCCGCCTTCACCTTTTCCTGCAGGTCGGCCGGGATCCGCCCGATCTTCGCAAACAGCTTGGCCGTATCCATGGTCACCAGCGCGTGCGACATGAACAGCGGATTCACCAGATCGTTTCCGCGCAGGTTGGTAAGCCAGACCACGCCCTCCATGGTGCCCACGATAAAGGCGTTGGCGCCGGCCTTCGTCAGTTCTTCCCGCACCTGCGCCAGTTTCTGCGCGCGGTCCAGACCGGTGTATTTCAGCTCGTGCTCCCAGATGGGCCGGTAGTTGGGCGCGGGGCGGTCCGTCCACACGGCGCCCACCGGGTCCAGGTCGGCCCGGAAGGTGCAGGAAAGGCCCTGCATGCCGTCCAGTTTGTCCTTGATGAGCAGCCCGCGCGAGGTGGTGATGGTCCTGCCGTCCACGGCAAAGACCACATCCTTTTTGCCCAGCGCCGCAAGCTGTTCGCTGATCCAGTCCAGATAGTAGTCCGCGCCCACCTTTGTCACGTCAAAGAGCTCCATCTCGGCGATCTTCACGTCGTGGCGCGCCTTGATCACGTAGCGTGCGTCCGCAAAGAAGGCGAACTTTTTCTGTGTGATCAGCGCGTAGCCGAGCGTGCCGCCAAAGCCGGTCAGCCAGCGCAGGCCCCGCCAGTAATCGTCCGCGGACTCCGCCAGATAGGCGTCCTCCGTGGTCACCAGCACCATATCCACGTCGTCTTTGATCATCTGCGCCCGCAGCGCAGCCAGTCTTTTTTCGTTGTCCGTCATATTGTACTCCTGTCTTTTCACGGTATGTCCCCGCCGGCTTTTTTGCCGGCGGGCAGCCATCCCGCATGGTCTGTAAATGCTCTCTGCGTCCGGAACGGTCAGAAGGCCAGCGGTTCCGTCGCGGCCACCAGGGCGGCCAGTTCCTCTTCGTTCATAAACGGCGCCAGCTTCTCGCGGCATTCCATGTGGTAGGCGTTGATCCAGTCGATCTGCTTTTTGGTCAGAAGTTCCGGGTCCAACAGCTCGCGCTCAAACGGCACAAAGGTCAGGTTGTCGAATTTCAGCCAGGTCCCGAACTCGTTTTCGCAGTCTGGCACGATCACCAGGTCGTTTTCCAGACGGATGCCGTACTTGCCGGGCTTGTAGATGCCGGGCTCCATGGACGTCACCACGCCGGGCTTTAACGGCAGGAAACAGAAGGCCCATTCCTTTTTGTAGGACGGCTCCGCGATAAACTGCGGTCCCTCGTGCACGGCGTTGCAGTAACCGATGCCGTGGCCGGTCCCGTAGCCGTACTGCAGGTGCTCGTTCCAGATGATGGTCCGCGGCACGCTGTCGATATAGGCGCCGTCCGCCCCCTCGCGGATCACCTGCATCATGGCGGCGTACAGGGCGTTAAAGACCACTGTATAGTCGTGCCGGATCTGCGCGTCGTAGGCGCAGGGTCCCAGGTACGCCGTGCGGGTGATGTCCGTGGTGCCGCCGAAATAATGGGCCACGATGTCCATCAGAATGATGCCGGACGGTTTGATCTTCCGGTTGTTCTCCGGCGTGGCGCGGTAATGCGGCCCCGCGGCCGTGTCCATGTAGGCGATCACCGGCTGGTAGGGTTCCAGGTCCTGAATGAATTCCGGGCACTGCTTCCGGTACTCCCGCAGGATATCAAACGCCATCCACTCGTCCAGATCCTCATCGGCCGCGTGCGTTTTGAGATAGTTGATAAACTTGAAGATGGACGCCCCTTCGTACAGGCTGGTCTTCTTCAGGTTTTCGATCTCCACGGGGTTTTTGATGGCCTTCAGGTCGTTGACGATGTCGAAGCCCTCCACGCGGCGGACCTTTTCCGGCACCGCGCCGTACAGGCCGTAGTTCATGCGGAAGGGATCGTAATACAGCACGGACGCCTCCGGCAGCTGGGATACGACGGTAAGGGCCTCGTCGATATCCCGCAGTTCCCAGCCGTCCGCACGCAGTTTTTCCTGCAGCGGCGCGTCGATGCGCTCGATCTTGGCAAACAGCACCGCGCGGTCCGGCGTGACCAGCGCATGGGACATGAACAGCGGGTTTTTCAGGTCGTGGCCGCGCAGATTGGTCAGCCACACCACGCCCTCCATGGTCCCCACAATAAAGGTGTCGGCGCCGCGCTTTTTCAGTTCCGCGCGCACCTGCGCCAGCTTTTCCACGCGGGAGACGCCGGCGTACTTTAATTCGTGCTCCCAGATCTGCCGGTAGTTGGGCTGCGGGCGGTCCGTCCAGACCGCATCCATCACGTCCAGATCTGTGACAAAGCGGACGTTCTTTCCGGGAATGCTTTCGGCGGTCTCTTTTAGGATGAGGCCCCTGCCAAGGGTAACGGTGCGGCCGTCCACCGCGAACACCGGCGACGCCTTGGGCACCGCGGCGAGCTCCGTGCGGATCCAGTCGATGTAGTGGTCCGCGCCCACCTGCGTCACGTCGTAAAAGTCCACGCCGTCGGCCGTCACCACCTGCTTCGCGATCAGAATGTAGCGGCTGTCGGTAAAGAACGCGCACTTTTCCTGCGTCACCAGTACGTAGGCAAGCGTGCCGCCGAAACCGGTGAGCCAGCGCAGCGTGCGCCAGTAATCGTCCGCGGACTCCGCCAGATAGGCGTCCTCCGTGGTCACCATCAGAAGATCCACGCCCTGTGCCGCCATCTCGGCGCGCAGCGCGCGCAGTCTCCCGTTATACTCTGCTGCCATGGTTTCCTCCTGTTTTTTGTTCTAAGAAAAGTCCGCGCATCAGCACGGTGTTCAGTGCGGATACGCGGACCATTTTGATCGTTTCCGGCCCTGCGCTTATTTCTCAAACAGCGCGCAGGCGACGGAGTGGTTGTTGCCCTGGTCCTGCAGATCGAAATTCTTGGAAGTGCAGACGTCCTTGGCGTACGGGCAGCGCTTGGCGAAACGGCAGCCGACCGGCGGATCGATGGGGTTGGAGACCTCGCCCTTGATCAGCTTGCGGCCCTTGGAAGCGCCCACACGCGGGATCGGGATAGCCGACAGCAGGAACTGGGTGTAGGGGTGCATGGGATTGGCGAACAGCTCGCGGCTGGGGGCCTTCTCCACGCAGTTGCCCAGGTACATGACCATGATCTCATCCGAGATATGCTTTACGACGGAAAGGTCGTGGGTGATGAACAAATAGGTGAGACCCATGGAATCCTGCATATCCATCAGCAGGTTCAGGATCTGTGCCTGGATGGACACGTCCAGTGCGGAGACCGGCTCGTCGCAGACGACGAACTTGGGGTTCAGCGCCAGGGCGCGGGCAATGCCGACACGCTGGCGGCGGCCGCCGTCCATCTCATGCGGATAGGCGTTGATAAAACGATCCGCCAGGCCT
>CACZPX010000051.1 GCA_902783095.1 uncultured Lachnospiraceae bacterium | reverse complement strand
GGTCACGGTCTTTTCCACCAGCGGCATGCCGGTCTTCACAAAGTGCGCGATGGTGGCGCAGGTGGTGCAGTTCATCACGATGGCGCCCACGTCGATGGGGAGCTTGCCCTCCGGCACCATGCGGCCGATCGTGTTGTAGATGAGCACTTTTTCCGCGCCTTGCGGGTACTTGGCCGGGAGGACCTTCACCTCGATGCCGGAGAGACCGCTCTCCTTCACCTTTTTCTCAAACAGGTCGATGCACTTTTTGTTGATGTCCTCAATGCCGATGATGATGCGCTTGGCCTCCATCCACTTCTTTAAGAGCAGGATGCCCTCCCACATCTCGTCGGTGCGCTCGAACATGGTGCTTGTGTCGGAAGTGTTGTACGGTTCGCACTCCGCCGCGTTGATGATGATCGCGTCACACAGGTCGAGCGACTTGATGTTCAGCTTTACCGCCGTCGGGAACGATGCGCCGCCCAAGCCCACCGCGCCGCAGGCCTTTACGGCCTCGATAAAGCTCGCAAAGTCATGCACATCCGGCGGCGTAAGTCCCTCGTAGGGCTCCTGCAGGCCGTCCGTTTCGATGGTGATGGTCTTCACGTACCTGCCCATGGAGTTGACCATGGTGCCGATCTTTTTCACCGTCCCGGAGACGCTGGAATGGATCGGCGCGGATACGTAGCCGCCCGCGTTTGCGATCAGCTGTCCTACCTTGACCTTGTCCGTCACCTTCACCACGGGTTCCGCAGGCGCCCCGATGTTCATGGACATCGGGATCAGGACCTGCCCCGGCACTTCCATGCGCCTGGCAGGGCTGTACGCCGTGTTCTTGTGATGTGCTACCGAAATAGCATGTAACTTCTTCATTCGGACCCCCTAAAAGTTTTCCTTCTTTATGGTAAACAAAATTGTTTTCTCAATTGTCTGTCATCCTGAGCGGAGGGTGCGCAGCATCCGGAGTCGAAGGATCTCCGCGCTTCAGTCCACGGGTTCCTCCGCCTTCGGCTCAGAATGACGGACCGCTGCCCTTCCGCACCGCCTTTAGCGCAAAGCCCGCGGCGAGCCCCGTAAAGCTGCCGGCCACGATCCCCGCGATCACCAGAAGCGGCCAGTACACCAGAATGGCCGCCGTCCCCGTCACCGCGCGGGCGATCAGGATCTGCGCGGAATTGTGGACCACCGCCGCGATGGCGCTCGCGGCCCACAGCTGTTCCTCCCGGATCACCTTCTTTAACAGCACGGCCGCAAGCAGCGCCAGCACGCCCGCCGGTCCGCCGTACAGCAGGGCGGAAACCTGGCCGGTGAGCAGCGCGCCCAGCAACAGCCGCACCGCCAGAACGCCGGCCGCGTACGGTGCGCCAAGGTAATAGACCGTAAACACCGTCACGATGTTCGCCAGTCCCGGCTTGATGCCCGGGATGGGCGTAAGCGGCGGCAGCAGGCCCTCCACCACCCAGATGGTCAGGGCGATCGCCGAAAACAGCGCACAGACCGTAATCCTCCTGATCCGCATCAGTTATCCACCTCCGCGCTGCTTTGCGCCCAGCGGATCACCAGCCGGTTGGGCAGGCACACGATGGGCGTGCCGTTTTCCAGAAGCGGCCCGTGCCGCATGCAGATGCCGTCCGGGCAGTCCGCTTCGGCCACAAAGATCTCACCGTCTTTTACGCACACCGTATTGGCGCCGCCCGCGCGGTCCGTCACGGTAAAGACCTGGTCTTCTGCCGTATCCAGATCGACGGTCCGCACCAGTTCGGAGCCGCTGTACACCGCCGCGACCCGGCCGTCCTTTTGTCCGCCATGCGTCAGAAAGACGTACAGCCCGGCCATCGCTGCGATCACCACGGCAAAGATCACGATCCACTGTTTCTGAGACATCTGCCGGTACCGTTTTTTATTGTAAGGTAAACCCAATTCCGTACTAATATATCATAAAAAAAGGCCCCGGAAAAGTATCCGGAGCCCTGATTTTATGCGGTTTTTCTGACTACTTTTTCACACATTCCCGGATGTTTCGCCGCCGGCGCTCTCCGGCCCGGCCGCTGCCGCCAGCAGCCTGCTGCGCATGATCGCGTCCGCCTTCTGAAACAGCAGTTTCAACCTTTCTTTCATACCGTCATTCCTGTCGCAAACCATATCTGTTTGCCGGAGAGTGTTTGTCTCCCGGCAAAAAACTATACCATATAAAAATGCCGGCGGAAAGACTCCGCCGGCAAAGCTGCGTTATATTGTTCTGTCTTACAGTACGGTGAGTGTCACCGCCTTGCTGGTGACGGTACCGCCGCTGTTCGTGACCTTGCAGCGGTACTGGTAGCCGTTGTGGCGGGCCGCCGTGGTAAACGAGTAGCTGGCCGTCTTGCCGCTTGCCGCGGTCACGTTGGTCCAGCTGCCGTCCGGCTTCTTGTACTGCCACTGGTAGGTCAGGTTTTCCCCTGCCGCCGCCACGGTAAAGGTCGCCTTCTTCCCGGCTTTCACCGAGACAGGCTGCGGCTGCGTGGTGATCTTCGGCTTCACTTTGAGCGTGACCACAGAGGTGTAGGAATAGACCGATAAGCTGGTCACCTTGCAGCGGTACTGATAGCCGTTGTGACGGTCTTCCACCGTGAGCGTGTACGTTGCGGTCTTGCCGCTGGCCGCGGAGATGTTGCTCCAGCTGCCGGACGCGGACTTGCGGAACTGCCACTGATACTTCAGTTCCTTGCCCTGTGCCTCGACCGTAAAGCTGGCCTTTGTGCCCACGCTCACCGTCTGGGACACCGGCTGGGTGACGATCTTCGGCTTCACCTTCAGCGTGGCGATGCTGCTGTAGGAAGCCGCTCCCAGGCTGGTCACCCTGCAGCGGTACTGGTAGCCGTTGTGACGCTCGCCCGTGGTAAGGCTGTAGTTGGCGGTCTTGCCGCTCGTTGCGGAAATGTTTTCCCAGCTTCCGGAAGAGCTCTTGCGGTACTGCCACTGGAACTTCAGTTCCTTGCCAAGCGCCTCCACCGAGAAGGACGCCTTCTTACCAAGGACCACGGTCGTGGTGACAGGCTGTTTGGTGATCTTCGGTTTCACCTTCAGGTTCACAACGTTGGTGGTCTCGGATTCGGTATCGTTGTACACTATGCAGCGGTACTGATAGCCGTTGTGGCGCTCCGCCGTGGTGAGCGTATACTATGCGGTCTTTGCACTGGCTGCTGAAAGATCTTTCCACGTTCCGGTCGAGGAGGTCCGGTACTGCCACTGATACTGCAGGTCTTTGCCCTCCGCGCCAACAAAGAAGGTTGCATCCTGTCCCAGTGTCACGGTCTGATCCGTCGGCTGCGTCGTGATGGACAGCAGTACCATATCGATCTGCACCCGGACCATCGTGCCGTCTACCACCGCAGCGCCGCTGTTTGGATGCTTATCCAGACGGTAGATCCAGGTATCGTAAACGTCTCCCGTATTGGCAAGCCAGATCTCGCCGGTGGTATCTTTCCAGTAAGATTCATTCGTATTGCTGCCAAAGGCATAACCGTCCTTGGCCTCCAGCCAGAGCACCAGCCGGTAGTACTTCCCTTCCTGGATCTTACCGGTATAGGGGGTCGCGTTCTGCTCCCACTCATACTTCACCAGCTTGCAGTGATTGTACTGACTGACGGACGTCGCGTTCGGCGCGGTAGGGTATTCCCCTACGACGGGTTTAAAACTCTTCCCGTCCACATCGGAAATGCTCACAGGAGCCGCCGGCTTCGGCACCGGAACGGCGTTCCAGGTGGCCGTAAAACTGCCGTCGCTGTTCTTTGCGACGTTATCCGGATTGTGCTTACGCTGATCCTCCTGACTGCTGAAAGCGTAATTGAGCGGGGACAGATGCAGCGACAGACTTTTCGGTCTCCCGTCCGACTCTCTGTATTTAAACACATAATCGTCCTTCAATGAAAACTTGATGTCGATCCGCACAGGGCTTCCATTCGTATTGATCGGATCCGCTGCGCTCAACGGTTCGCCGTCCTGCGTGATGGTAATGCTCTGCTGCGTGATCCCCTTTTCATCGGTCTTGATACTGATACTGCCCTTTTTCATTCCGGGCACCAGATTGGTATAATGGAAATAGACATAGCTTACCCCTGTCGCCGCGTCCGCCTCCTGTGGCGCCGGCACGGCAAGCAAGCCGAGCACGCACAGAATGCCCGCCAGCAATCCCAAAAGTTTCTTCATGGCTTGTTCTCCTTTCTTTTTAAATGCCGGCCCCGCCGAACGGCCCGTGTGCGCCGCTCCTGGTCCGGTCCTCGTCGTGCACCACCAGTCCCAGCGCCTTGGCGTTGACCGCCAGGTCGATCCGGTTCTTGTAGCCTGTCTTGTCCAGCATGTTTTCGATGTGCCGCTTGACCGTGTGCGGGGAGATGTGCAGCACCTCGCCGATCTCCTCGTTGGTGAGGCTCCTGGTCAGCTCCCGCAAAACTTCCAGTTCCCGTTCCGTCAGATCCACCTTGGCCGCCTCGCCGAACGCCGGATTGGGCAGCGTCTGCGGATACACCGATTCCCCGTTCATGGTCCGGTCC
>CACZPX010000050.1 GCA_902783095.1 uncultured Lachnospiraceae bacterium | reverse complement strand
GTGGACTACTTCGTCAAGAAGTCCCTGGACAACGGCATCGACATCATCCGTATCTTTGACGCTTTAAACGATCTGCGCAACCTTGAGACCGCCGTGAACGCGGCCAAGAAGTACGGCGGAGAGGTCCAGACGGCCATCTCCTATACGCTGGGCGAGCCCTATACGCACGAGTACTACTGCGATCTGGCCAAGCGCATGGAGGACATGGGCGCGGATTCCGTCTGCATCAAGGACATGGCTGCCCTGCTGGTCCCGGAAGAGGCGGAGAGCCTGGTCCGCGACATGAAGAAGGTCATCACGGTCCCGATCGAACTGCATACCCACTACACCAGCGGCTGCGGCGCCATGAGCTACATGCGCGGCGTACAGGCCGGCGCGGACATCATCGATACCGCCATCTCCCCGTTTGCGCTGGGCACCAGCCAGCCGGCTACCGAGGTCATGGTGGAAGCGTTCCGCGGCAGCGAGTTCGACTCCGGTCTGGATCTGGACAAGCTGGTGGAGATCGCCGAGTATTTCCGCCCGCTGCGTGAAAAAGCCCTGGAGAGCGGTCTGCTTTCCCCGAAGGTTCTGGGCGTGGATATCAACACCTTAAAGTATCAGGTCCCGGGCGGAATGCTGTCCAACCTGGTCTCACAGCTGAAGGACCAGCATGCGGAAAACCGCTTCTATGAAGTGCTTGCCGAGGTCCCGCGCGTTCGTGAGGACATGGGCATGCCGCCGCTGGTGACGCCGTCCTCCCAGATCGTCGGTACGCAGTCCGTGTTCAACGTGCTGATGGGAGAGCGCTACAAGATCGCCACCAAGGAGACCAAGGCCATCTTCTCCGGCGAGTACGGCAAGACCGTGCGTCCGTTCAACGAGGAAGCCAAGAAGAAGTGCATCGGCGACAAGGAGACCATCACCTGCCGTCCCGCGGATCTGATCCCGGACGAGCTGGAGAAGCTGGAAGCCGAGATCGCCGAGTGGAAGCAGCAGGATGAGGACGTGCTGTCCTACGCGCTGTTCCCGCAGGTCGCAATGGATTTCTTCAAGCACCGCAAGGCCGTGCAGGAGGGCAACGCCCCCGTTTCCGGCAAGGTGTCCTGCGAAGTCCTGCCCCAGTAAGTTTTACTCTGCAACATATGGCCCCCGGAGCGTGCTCCGGGGGTTTTGCTGAAGACACGGGGACGGTTCTTCCGTCCTCATTTGAAGACGCGGGGACGGTTCTTCCGTCCTCATTTTTCTTGAAGACACGGGGACGGTTCTTCCGTCCTCATTATTCTTGCGCCCGGTATTGATTCGTGGTAATTATAAGGTGTTATGAGAACGGTAGTCGTGGTGGGCGGCGGCGCGGCCGGCATGATGGCGGCACTCGCCGCGGCACGGGGCGGCGCGCAGGTGACGCTCCTGGAAAAAAACGAAAAGTTAGGGAAGAAGCTCTACATCACGGGCAAGGGCAGGTGCAACCTGACCAACGACTGTGACAGAGAGCAGTTCTTTGCGCATCTGCTGCACAATCCGCGCTTTCTGTATTCCGCGTTTGCGGGCTTTGACAATGCGGCGGTGATGGACCTGCTGCGGCAGAGCGGTCTCCCCTTAAAGACCGAGCGCGGCGGGCGCGTGTTTCCGGTGTCCGACAAGGCCTCCGACGTAACGAAGACGCTGACGGGCCTTTTGGAGGAGGCCGGCGTTATCGTGCGGCTGCATACCGCCGTGAACGCCCTGCGCGTTACGGACGGACGCTGCACGGGCGTGCGCACGAAGGACGGCACGGTGCCCGCGGACGCGGTGATCGTGGCTACGGGCGGGCTTTCCTATCCGTCCACCGGCAGCACCGGCGACGGCTACCGCTTTGCGCGGGAGGCCGGACACATGGTCACGGCGCTCTATCCGTCGCTGGTCCCGTTCAACGCAAGACTGTCCTGCGGCCTGCCGCTGGACGGCCTGCAGGGGATCTCGCTGCGCAACGTGGAGATCCGCGTTACGGCGCCGGATTCCGACAAGTGCCTGTACCGGGAATTCGGCGAGATGCTGTTTACGCACTTCGGCGTGAGCGGCCCGGTGATCCTGCACTTGTCCGGCGTGGTGGCGGAACGCATCGCAAAGGGACCGCTTAAGCTTATGATCGACTGCAAGCCGGCGCTGTCCGACGAACAGCTGGAGGCGCGGCTTTTGCGGGAGCTGGAGGCGGCGCCCAACAAGAGCATGGCAAACGTGCTGCGCACGCTGCTGCCGGCCGGCATGGTGGAACCGATGCTGGCGCAGGCCTGTATCCGTAAGGATATGCCGGCGCATCAGCTGGCCCGGGAGGGACGCAAAAACCTGCTGTCGGCGCTGCGCGGCTTCGGTCTGGAACTGCTCTCGCTGCGCGGCTTCAACGAGGCCGTGGTCACCCAGGGCGGCGTAAACGTGAAAGAGATCGATCCGAAGACCATGGCGTCCAAAAAGCTGCCCGGGCTCTACTTTGCGGGCGAGGTGCTGGACGTGGACGGCTATACCGGCGGGTATAATCTGCAGATCGCCTGGAGCACCGGCGCGGCGGCCGGAAGGGCCGCGGCGGCAGGGCCGGCGATGTGAGAGGAGCGCCCGCGCGCAGCGCGGGCAGGCAAGGGTAAAAATGAGGACAGGAAGGACCGTCCCCGCGTCCTCATAAATCTTGCCTTCCACTTGAGGGGAAGGTGGCACGGCGAAGCCGTGACGGATGAGGTGTAATATGAACAGTATCGCCATCGACGGCCCCGCGGGGGCCGGCAAAAGCACCATCGCCAAACTCCTGGCCAGGGAGCTTGGCATGATCTACGTGGACACTGGCGCGATGTACCGCGCCATGGCCGTGCATTTTCTGCGCCGCGGTCTGTCCGCGGACGACGCGGCGGGTATCGCCGCGGCCTGCGAAACGGCGCAGGTGGAGATCCGCTATGAGGACGGCGCCCAGCAGGTATACTTAAACGGGGAGAACGTGACCGGCCTGCTCCGCACGGAGGCGGTGGGCAACATGGCCTCCGCAAGCTCCGTGTACGCGCCGGTGCGCGCGCGCATGGTCGCGCTGCAGCAGGACCTGGCGGCGAAGACGCCGGTCGTCATGGACGGCCGCGACATCGGCACCGTGGTGCTGCCGGACGCGAGACTGAAGATCTATCTGACCGCCAGCGTGGAGGAGCGCGCCAGACGCAGGGCCAACGAACTGCGGGAGAAGGGGCAGGAGGCCGATCTTGCGCAGATCATGCACGACATAGAGGAGCGGGACCGGCGCGACATGAACCGGCCCATCGGCCCGTTAAAGCAGGCGGCGGACGCGGTCCTGGTGGACAGTTCGCATATGACGATCGCGCAGGTGATCGATACGATCCGGGAGCAGTATGAACAGCGTGCCGGAAACTGAAAACAGGGAGCGGTCCCGCGAAGACGGCCGGCCGCCGCAGGTCATCGTGGCAGAGTCCGCGGGCTTCTGCTTTGGGGTCAGACGCGCCGTGACGGCTGTGGAAGACCTGATCGCGCAGGGCAGGCAGCACGTCTATACGCTGGGCCCCATCATCCACAACGAGCAGGTGGTGGAGGAGCTGGAGCAGAAGGGCGTGTTCGCGGTGGAGAGCCCGGAGGCGCTCGCCGGAAAGCCCGGCGCCACCGTGGTGATCCGCTCGCACGGCATCGGGCGCGCCGAAGAGGAACGGCTGCGGGCGCTGGGCGTCACGGTCGCCGACGCGACCTGCCCTTTTGTCAAAAAGATCCACCGGATCGCGCAGGAGACCGCCGAACAGGGCAGGACCCTGGTGATCGTGGGAGACGCCTCGCACCCGGAGGTGCAGGGCATCCGCGGCTGGTGCGGCGGCCCCTGTATCGTGGTGGGTTCCGAGGAGGAGACGGAAGGGATCCCGAACAACGAAAAAATCACAATCGTAAGTCAGACGACATTCAGCGAGAAAAAGTTAAAAAAAATAGTTGAAAAACTAAAAAGAAAATGTTACGATTGCCGTGCTTTGAACACAATTTGCAATGCTACGCAGGAACGCCAAAAAGAAGCCGAGAAAATAGCTGCAACTGTGGATGCGATGATCGTACTTGGTGGGAAGAACAGTTCCAACACACAGAAGCTGGTCAGCTTATGTGAAGCAGTATGTCCGCACACAATTTATGCTCAGACCGTCCTCGATCTGGCCGACTATGATTTTTATGGTTTGTTGAGTGTAGGCATTACAGCAGGGGCCAGTACGCCCACGAAAATTATCAGGGAGGTTCAAAATTATGTCGGAAGAAAGTTTTGAACAATTGTTGAACGAAGAAGTTGTGAACCAGATCCATACGGGATCGGTCGTCAAGGGCAAAGTGATCGGTGTCAAGGACAATGAGATCTCCATGAACATCGGTTACAAGTCGGACGGTATCATCACCAAGAGCGAGTATACCAACGACACCAGCGTCAACCTGAAAGAGGTTGTCCACATTGGCGACGAGATGGAAGTCAAGGTCCTCCGCTTAAACGACGGCGAGGGTCAGGTACTTCTTTCCTATAAGAGACTGGCGCAGGACCGCAGTTTCAAGGCGATCGAGGAGGCCTTTGAAAATCACACGGTCGTGACGGGCAAGGTGACCCAGGTCATGTCCGGCGGTCTGACGGTCAATGCGGACGGGGCGCGTGTGTTCATCCCCGCCAGCCTGGTTTCAGACGGATTCGAGCGCAACCTCAACAAGTACGACGGCCAGGACGTGGAATTCTACGTGACCGAGTACAATCCCAAGAGACGCCGCATCGTCGGTGACAGAAAGCAGCTGATCATCGAGCGCAAGGCAGCGGCCCAGAAGGAACTGATGGACCGCATCTCCGAGGGTATGATCGTTACCGGCAGAGTCAAGAACCTCACCGATTTCGGTGCCTTTATCGATCTGGGCGGTGCAGACGGCCTGCTGCACATCTCCGAGATGACCTGGGGCCGCATCGACAATCCCAAGAAGCTCTATAAGGTAGGCGAAGAGATCGAGGCCTTCATCAAGGAGATCAGCGGCGACAAGATCGCCCTGTCCGTGAAGTTCCCCGACAAGAACCCGTGGACGGATCCGAACGGCCGCTACGGCATCGGCAACGTGGTTAAAGGCAAGGTCGCCCGCATGACCGACTTCGGCGCGTTTGTCGAGCTGGAGCCCGGCGTGGACGCTCTGCTGCACGTCTCCCAGATCTCTGCGGAGCGCGTGGAGAAGCCGCAGGACGTGCTCTCCATCGGCCAGGAGATCACCGCGAAGGTCGTGGATTTCATCCCGGAGGAGCATAAGATCAGCCTGAGTATCAAGGCGCTGGAGATGGATATGCCCAAGGATGACGCGCCGGCCAAGTCCGAGAACGAGGCGGTCACCGACATGAGCGAAGCGCTCGGCAATATCAAGCTGGATCCGGAAGTTACCGAATAAACCGGTTGACAGGCACGCATAAAAAAAATATCATACCGGTGGGCCTTAAAAACCCACCGGTTTTTACGCTTTGATGAGAGGACGTTTGGAATGAGAAAGTCTTTGGTAGTTTCCGCATTGCTTTCACTGGCGCTGCTGCTTGCCGCCTGCACGGCGAGCACCACGTTCGACCCGCAGGAGAGCGGCATCTTTATCCGCAGGGACAGACACGTGATCGGCGCCGAGATCGAGAGCTTTGACAACAGCAGTTTTGAGACGCCCCGGTATTCCGATACCGAGCTGATCGCGTTCGTGGAGGATTCCGTCCGCGAATACAACGAGGAGACGGCAGATCTGCCCTACGTGCGCGCCGCCGAACTGGAAGAGGCGATGAAGGACGCGAAGGACGACGAAGATGAGGAACAGGTCCTGCCCGTCGCGATCGAGCGCATCGACGTGGTCGACAGCGTCGCCACGCTGCTGCTGGACTATGCGGACTGCACGCACTACCTGGCCTTCAACGGCACCAGCGAGGCCGTCGCCATCCAGAACCTGATCGTGGGCACCGTAAAGAACGGCAACGACTCCGGCCTGACCTACAGCAACATGGTCAACGCCGAGGACGGGACCGACGCGATGGCGGTCGACGTCATGGACAACGAGAAGTATATGCTGGTCGCGGTGGAGGGCAGCACCCTCGTCACCTGCGAAGGCGAGATCCGCTATATGACAAAGGGCATGGAAAAGATCGATGCGTTCACGGTCCGCACCGTACCGGGCGAGACCAACTACATCGTTTTCAAATAACACTTCAAACCGGACAGGGGATACCGCCGCGGCGGGCCCTGTCACAACCGACTAAGGAAGAGACTATGGAAAAGACAATGGACAAGCTGGTCGCGCTGGCCAAATCCCGCGGCTTTATCTATCCCGGCTCCGAGATCTACGGCGGCCTGGCCAATACCTGGGACTACGGCAACCTGGGCGTGGAGCTG
>CACZPX010000049.1 GCA_902783095.1 uncultured Lachnospiraceae bacterium | reverse complement strand
GCTGTTCCGGAAAGGAGAGGGCGGCGGAAAGCGGTTCCTCGCCCAGACCGGCGCGCAGCTTCAGCAGATCCTCGTGCAGAACGGAGCGCTCCCAGAGCCGCCCGGAGGCCTGCAGGATCCACTCCGCGCAGGCCGCGGGGGACGGCGCGTTCTCCCGCAGGATCTCCTCCTGGGTGCGGCAGGCCTGCCGCAGCTGTTCCCGGATCTCCTCCAGATAGGCGCGGTAGCGCGTCTGCCGCAGCCGTTCCCGTTTCTTTTTCTGCCGTGACTCGTACTGCCTGGTGACGGCCGGCATGATCAGCGAGCCGGTCAGCATGGCCGCGCCCATCCAGACGGAGACGGTGTTTCCGGTGGAGACGGCGGAGACGAGCATGACGGCGGAAGTCAGGCCCAGGGAGAGGGAGGAACCCAGCACCAGCGGCAGCGGAAGGTCGCTGCCGGAGGGCGGCGAAGGCGGCGGATCCACGGAAAGGGCCGGCGGATCGACCGCACGCAGAAACCGGGGCGGCCGATGAAACGGCGCCGGCGGCGCAGGGGCGGGCACCGCCGCGTGCTTTATGGAAAAATGCCATGGCACGAGGCGGTCTTCCGAAAGAGAGAGCCGACCGTCCGGCGGGGAGAGGGCCAGGTGGCTGCCGCAGCAGACGATGCGAAGGCCGGCGATAAACACCAGGTCGCCGGGGTGCAGACGGCAGCCGAAGACGCGCCTGCCGTTTACGTACACGCCGTTGGTGCTGTCTTCGTCCCGGACGGCAAGGTTTCCGTCGGAGACGGTCAGCCAGGCGTGCCGCGCGGAGAGCACGGGGCTGTTAAAGCGGATATCGCAGTGCGGTCCGCGGCCGATCAGCAGCCGGCCCCTGTCGGGAAGGCTCACCTTTACAAAGCGGCTGCGCGCCGGAACGGCCGGCTCGGTCAGGAGCAGGACGCGGCGCCCCTCCGGATCGTTTAAAATGTATTCCGCAGGACAGGAAAGAACGAGCGGCCCCGCCGCGGAACCGGGGGCTTCATGCGCAGGCGAACTGCGGCCCCAAGACGCCGGCAGGCCGCGCAGCGGGACGAGTTCCCAGCGGCCGCCGCGTCCTTCTATACAGGCGAGCGCCTCTGCGGCCGCGGCACGGGATGCGCCGATCAGATAGCGTCCGGAACATTTTTCGGGCAGAGAAAGGGTTTCGATGCGGTCATCGAAGAAGAGGGTAAGGAGCATAAGCGCCTCCGTAAGGCATGAACGCGCGGCGGCAAGGGCCGGCAGGATACGGATGGGGAAAGCGGGGAGGGGAAGGCCCCCGCGGAGCGGACCGGACGGTCCCATGGGCCGTCAGACGCGGCCCGGACAGTGGTATTGTAACGGAGCCGGGACCGGAATGCAAGTCCGGCCGGCTGCATTTATGACAGACTGTCGAACAGCGGACACTCCATGTCCAGGATATCCGCCGGGGAGAGCGCGTGGCCGCCCTCAAACAGGAGCAGCCGTTCATATTCCCGGAAACCCAGAAAGCGCGCGGTAAAGGTGCGGATCTCGCCGCCCGCCTTTTTTTCGTCCGGACAAAACCAGGTCACCGTGACGACGGGTTCGGTGGCGGCGGCAAGCTGCAGCAGCGAGAGTTTGCGGTCCAGGGAGGCCTTGCGGTCCTCGTCCGCGATCTCGCGGTCCGCCGTATAGCGTGCGGACTCCCGGATCAGGTCCTCGTAGCCGGTGAGCGCCGCGAACGGTGAAAACTGTGCGGCCCGGCCCTCGCGGGACATGGGCCGGTGCACGGCGGAGACGGGGTGCGGCAGATCCAGGATGTCCGCATAGAGCAGACGGCTGTTTTCCTCTGACAGGCCCTTTTTCACGGCAGCTCCTTTCCCGGACGCCTTGCGGCTTCCGCGCCGTCTTTCAGCTTGGCTTTTCGCGCGGCGCGCGCGGTTCGTCCGTTCTGCGGACGTTCCGGTTCCGTATCCGCCTGGTGCCCGCCGATCATCCGGTTGCGGGCCATGGCGGTGGCGCCCTCCTCCAGATTCATGCCCTTGACCACGGCGTTTTTGCCGAAGCGGTCCCGCAGCTCGATCAGCGTGCGCTGGATGCGGCGCTCGCGGGCCTCCTCCGCCCGCTGCCGTTCCTCTTTCTGCGCGCGGGCCGCGTAGTCCGTAAAGAGATCCAGCTGTTCCGGCGCGGCCTGTGCGGCGGCTGCCTCCCCTTCCGGCAGCAGGTGCACCGCCGCCACGCAGAAACGGCGCACGGACAGCTCCGGCGTGACGATGCGGTCGTACAGGCCGGCGACGGCGTCGATGATCTTGCGGGTGGAGGCGGTGTAGCCGTCCAGATTGACGGAGCCGTGGGCGGGTTTGGGCACGCGGCGGCCGTAAAAATCCCGGGTGGCCTCCCGCACGAAGGAGACGGCCCGCACGGGGTCGTCCAGATTTTCCACGTCGTAGCCCACGTCCAGCACGAGCTGGTCCGTGACAAAGCCCTGCCGCACCAGGTCCAGCGACAGCAGGTCCGCCATCTCGCTCACCACCAGCCGGCCCTTGGCCGCGGGGTAGGGCTTCGGCAGGACCTGGCCGGTGCTCAGGCTCCGGGAGGCCGGCACGTAGGCCCGGCAGTCGGCGATCTGCGTGGGTTCGTAGCCCCAGGCGTGGTCGATCAGCAGTTCCGCGTTGACGCCGAACATTTTGTACAGCAGCTCCTCGTTGTAAAAGCTGCCGGGGCTGCCGATGGAACAGCGCGCCACGTCCCCCATGGTGTAGAGCCCGGCCTTTTCCAGCCGGCGGGAGATGCCGCGGCCCACGCGCCAGAAATCCGTGAGCGGGCGGTGCGCCCAGAGCTTTTCCCGGTAGGAGCGCTCGTTCAGCTCCGCAATGCGCACGCCGTCCGCGTCGGCCGGCATGTGTTTGGCCACGATGTCCATGGCGATCTTGGCGAGGTACATGTTGGTGCCGATGCCGGCGGTGGCCGTGATGCCGGTCTCTTTCAAGACTTCGCGGATCAGCATCATGGCAAAGCCGTGCGCGGCGGCCGGGTCCCCTTCCAGGTAGCCGGTGACGTCGATGAAGACCTCGTCGATGGAGTAGACCAGGACGTCCTCCGGCGCGACGTGCCGCAGGTAGATCTCAAAAATGCGGCGGCTGTAGTCCATATAGTGCGCCATGCGGGGCGGCGCGACGATAAAGCCCAGTTCCAGCCCCGGATCCCGCGCCAGCTCTGAGGCAAAGTGCGAGATGCCGGTAAAGCGGCGGCCGGGGGCGGCGGCCAGGCGTTCCGCGTTCACCTCGCGGATGCGCTGTTTGGCCTCGAACAGGCGGGCCCGGCCGGAGATCCCGTGCGCCTTTAGGGACGGGGAGACCGCCAGGCAGATGGTCTTGTCGGTGCGGCTCTCGTCCGCGACCACCAGATTGGTATCGAGCGGGTCCAGGCCGCGTTCCGCGCATTCCACGGAGGCATAGAAGGACTTCAGATCGATGGCAAGATAGCGTTTTTCCATGCGGGCGTCCTCCTTTCCTCATTTAAATACGAACATATGTTCGATACTTTCTGCCTCTGTTTTACCACAGACGGGCGGCCCTGTCAATGCCGGACGGCCGTCCGGGGCATTGACAGACAAAACGTCCAGCGTGTACAATCTGCGGTATGATGAACGAGATCAAAAACCCTTATATAGTGGAGATCCTGAAAAAACGCGGCTTTGCGACGGCGGAGGCCGCGAAAAATTTTCTGAACTTTTCCGAAAAGGACCTGCGCCGCGTCGCGGATCTGTGCGGCGGGGAAGCGCTGCTCTCCGAACTGGAGCAGGCCGTAAGAAAGGCGCAGAACGTCACCGTTTACGGCGACTACGACGCGGACGGCGTGATGGCCGTCTATATCCTGTTCGCGGGACTGGACCGCCTGATCCCCGGGCACGTGCGCTGCTACGTCAACAACCGCTTTGAAGACGGCTATACCATCACGCCGGAGAGCATGCAGAAGATGCTTTCGGCCTGCCCGGACACGCAGGTGGTCCTCACCTGCGACAACGGCATCAGCGCGGGGGAGGCGGTCGCGTACGCGGCGGCGCGCGGCGTGCGCGTGCTGGTGACGGATCACCACGGCCAGGCGGTGCCGCTGCCCGACGGCTGTATCGCGGTGGATGAAAAGAGCCTGGCGCAGCGGGCCGCGGACGAGGCGGCCGGGACGGCGCCGGAACTCTTCTGCGGGGCGGAACTGGCCCGCCGCGTGATCACGGAACTGTACGGGCGGCTGGGCCTCGCGGAGCGGGAGACCGCCTTTTTGGAGGAATTATACGGTTTTGCGGGCTTCGCGACCGTTACGGACGCCGTGCCGATGACCGCGGCCAACCACTATGTGGCGCGGCGCGGCCTGGACCTGATCCGCGCGGGACGCGGCGTATGGGGCTTTCTGCACGATCGCTGCGGCGTGCGCCGGGAGACGATCACCGACGACGCCATCGGCTACCGCTACGGCCCGATGATCAACGCGAGCAGCCGCGTGACCGGCTCGGCCAAGAGCGCCCTGCTGGTGTTCGTGCAGTACTACCGCGGCCGGACGGACCGCTGCGCGGCGGCCGTCGACCACCTTTTGGAGCTCAACGAACTGCGCCGGCAGATGTGCCGGGAGGACGATGCGCTGGCCTTCCGCCTGGCGGCGGCACGCGGCGCGGAGCGGGAGCCCTTTATCCTGCTGGCGGACCCGGGCTTCCGCGAGGGCATCAACGGCCTTACGGCCTCTCATCTGACGGAGCGCTACGGCGTACCGGCGGCGGTCCTCTCCCCCGTGGCGGGGGATCCCGCGCAGTACAAGGGCTCGGCGCGCTCCGTGGAGGGCTTCGACCTGTTCGCGGCGCTGACCGCGCACCGTGACTTTGTGCAGTCGGGCGGGCATCCCATGGCCGCCGGCCTGTCGCTGGCCGGCACGGATATCGAAAGGCTGCGGGAACTGCTGAAAGAAGAGGCGCTGCGGACGCTTGGCCTGCCGGAGGCGGGGAGTCAGGCGGCCGCGGAAAAGCCGGCGGACTTTTTCTTTGCGCCGGAAGCGCTGTCGGTAAAGACGGTGGAAGAACTGACGGAAGCGGTGCATGCGCTGATGCCCTTCGGCCCCGGCTTTGAGGCGCCGCACATCGCGCTGCGGATGGAAGCGCCGCGCTTTGTGGCCCTGTACGGACGGGACGGCTCGGAGCGTCACGCGAAGTTCGTCACGGCGCAGCGCTCCGCGGACCGCAAGGAAGTGGAAGCGGTGTGGTGGAACCGCGCGGAAGAGGCGCGCGCGTTTGCGCAGACGGCAGGCGCCGCCACGTTTTACGGGCAGCTGGAGCTCAACAGCTACGGAGAGGGCCGCATTCAGATGATCGTAAACGAAGCGCGATTTGACTGACGGGACGGCCGGACGGCCGTCCTATTCTGTAAGGCGGGCGTCGATGAGCGCCCGGATCCGGGTGCTGCTGGTCTGCTGCGTATAGGGCAGATAGACGATCTCCACGCCCTTGTCCGCAAAGAAGGCCTCGTAGCGCGCAAAGCGCTCCGAGTGCAGATAGTCGGTCCCCACAAAGAGTTTCTGAAAATGAAAACGTTCCCAGTCCTGCGTGTCCTCGTCGCTGGCGGTCACGGCCTCGTCCACATAGCGGCAGGCGCGGACGATCTCCAGCCGTTCCGCAAACGGGATCACCGTGTCCGCTTTCCCCTTAAAGGACGGCGTCTCGTGCACGCCGACGATCAGCCGGCCGCACTGTGCCTTTGCGCGGCGGATGATATTCAGATGACCGATATGGAACAGGTCAAAGGTGCCGGACAGATAGCCGACCACTGCCTGTGCGGATGTTTTATCCATCAAAAAATCCCCCTATGACGCATATTTGTCGCGAAAAAGACATATTTTCACAATTTGTATAATATCTTTTGCGATTCTTTACATAATCAATACGATATATTAAAATATTTTAATCCTGACGGACAGGGATAAAATGCCTGACCGGTATGATTATACGGCAAAAACCATGGATTGGAAGGATAAGTTTACGTACGGAGGGACAGCCGCCTATTTTATAAGAAAACAGCTGATCGACCGGACCTTTTCCGTGGCGGTCCTGGTTTTGCTGTCTCCGCTGATCCTGCTGCTCGCACTGCTGATCGTGTTGGACGACCCGCATGCGGGTCCTTTTTATGTGCAGACGCGCGTCGGAAAGAGCGGCGTGCCGTTTCGGCTGTATAAGCTGCGGACCATGAAGGCAGGCGCGGAGGCGGAGCTGGACGAGCTGCTGCCGCACAACGAGGTGCACGGCGCCGCCTTTAAGATGAAAAACGACCCCCGCGTCACCCGCGTGGGGCGCCTTTTGCGGGAGACCGGCCTGGACGAGCTGCCGCAGTTTTTAAACGTGTTAAAGGGCAATATGTCCATCGTGGGGCCGCGGCCGCCGGTGCCGCGGGAGGCCGCGCAGTATTCCGCAAAAGAGCGGCGGCGCCTGGCCGTGCGGCCGGGGATCACCGGGTACTGGCAGATCATGCCGCACCGCAACGACCTGCCCTTTTCCGAGTGGGTGGAACTGGACTTAAAGTATATCCGGGAACGTTCCACGCGCGTGGACTTAAAGATCATGGCGGCGACGGTCGGCGCCATGATGCGGAGGCAGGGGGAATGAGGCCGCGGCGCGTACGCGGCGGCGGAGACCGCGAAAAAAACAGGCGGCAGGCCCCTGTTTCGCTGACGCCGGAACAGCTGCGCACCCTGCAGTTTACCGAACTGGAGCTTTTGGGAGAGGCGGACCGCATCTGCAGGAAATACGGCATCCCCTACGTGATCATCGCCGGCACGCTGCTGGGCGCGGTGCGCCACAGGGGGTTCATCCCCTGGGACGACGACGCGGATATCGCGCTTTTTCGCGGGGATTATGAACGCTTTGTACAGGCCTGCCGCAGGGAGCTGGACCCGTCGCGCTTTGCATTTCAGGACGACGTGCGGACGCCTGGCTACCGCTGGGGCTACGGCAAGCTGCGCCGGAAGGATACCCTGTTCCTGCGCGCAGGGCAGGAACACATGCCGTACTTTCAGGGCGTCTTTTTGGACGTCTTTCCGCTGGATCCCGTGCCCAAAAGCAAGGCCGGGCGCGCCTTCTGGAACATGGCCTGCTTTGTGGTCCGCAAGCTGCTCTGGGCCGGGGCCGGGAAGGTGAGCGCAAAAAACGCCGCGCTGCGCGCCTGGTACCGGCTGCTGGATCGGATCCCGGAGCGGCGGGCAAAGGCGGTCTATCACCGGCTCATCAGCCGGTCCCGAAAATACGGGGACAGCGGGTTCGTGCGCATTTTAACGTTCCCGACGCCCAACGCGGCGTACGGGTACCGGACGGACTGGTACCGGCACCGCAGGATCTACGAATTTGAGGGGCGGCCGTTTTACGGCATACGGGATGCGGAGGCCTATCTGACGTTCAAATACGGAGACTACCGCAGACTTCCGCCGCCCGGACAGAGAAAGACCCACCCTGTGAGCCGGCTGCGGCTTTTGCCGGACGCGGTGCCGGAAAGCTGCCGGGCATTTGCGCAGGCGCTCTTTACCGGTCCGGTCCAAATATTCGGCACGGGTTACACGGCCGGCGTGCTCTGGCGCGCGCTGGAGCGAAACGGGCTGACGGACCGCATAGAGGGCTTTGTGGAGACGGCACCGGAGCGAAAGACTTTTTGCGGGCGGCCGGTGCAGGCGCTGCGGGACTACACGGCGCGGCCGGCTGCGCAGCGGGGCGTGCTGTTATTGGCGGTCCACGAGGCGGTGGCGGCCAAACTGACAGAGGACCGTGTGCTGGAGGGACGAAACGTCCTGCCGGTGACGGACGTGCTGCCGGACCTGCTGTACGGGGAACCGCTCGCGCGGGACGCGGTCCTGACGCCGGCCGGGATCCTGCGGCGGCAGCCGCCCGGACGGTACTGGATCGCGGCGCGGCTGGCCGGACTGCGGGCGCTGCGCTTTGGGGACCCGCTGGGCGCATCGGTCTATCAGAAGGCGCTTCGCCTGTTCTGCGGCGAAAAGACGGCGGCGGCGCGGCTGGAGCGCTTTGCGCGGCTGGCGGACGATATCGAAAGAAACGGGTTCGACCCGGAACGGCCCATCCTTCTGGATGAGGACGGCCGGGTGATAGACGGCCTGCACCGCCTGGCCCTTGCGGTCGTGCGGGGGGAGCCGGCGCTGCACTGCCGGATCTACGCGCGGTCCGCGCTGTACGGCGAGGTGCTGGACGAGAGAAATTTCCTGACGGCGGCACAGTTTGACGCCGCCGGCTTTACCGCCGCGGAGCGGGAACTGCTGGAGGACTGCATGCAAAGGCTTAGGGCGTTTTGCCGGGAAGAGGCGGACGGGACAGAACGGGCGACGGAGATCTCCGTGATCCTGCCCGTATACAACGTGGCGGAGTATCTGGACGCGTGCATGGAGAGCGTACTGGCGCAGACGTTTTCCGACTTTGAGGTGCTGCTGATCGACGACGGCTCCACGGACGGCTCCGGCGCGCGCTGCGACGCTTACGCGGAACGGGACGCGCGCGTGCGCGTTTTTCACAAGGAAAACGGCGGGGTCTCCTCCGCCCGGAACCTGGGGATCGAGCGGGCGCGCGGCCGGTTCCTCGCATTTGCGGACCCGGATGACTGGCTGGACGTGACGTATCTGGAAAAGCTGCACACGGCCGCGGTCACGGCGGGGGCGGACTTTGCCGAGTGCGACCTGTGGCGCGTGGACGGCCGCAGCGGAAAGAAGATCTTCCGCAGCTGCGGCGGGACCCTGGGCGTGCCCTGGACCAGGGAGGAACATATGATATACGGCCCCACGGCGACCTATAAGGCCATCTCCAGGCGCTCCCTGTGGATGGATAACGGCGTGCGCCTGCCGGACTGCGCCTTTGAATCCCCCGCGGTGTACGCGCTGGTACTGGCGCTCGCCGAAAAGACCGTGAACGTGCCGGAGGCCCTGTATTATTACCGGCGCTTCCGCCCGGACTCGCTGATCGAGACGGGCTACGCCAAAAAAGACGGCAGCCCCAACAACACGCTGGGCGTGGAGGCCATGGAGCACCTTTTGGGCGAATTCCGGCGGCTGGGGCTGTACGAGAGGTACCGGTCCGTGCTGGAGCGGGTGGTCAAGTACCGCTTAAGCGACATTCTGGCCATGCAGTTTCACCGCAAGCGGCCGGAGGACCTGGCTCAGACGGCGGCAAATTTCCGGGCTTTTCTGCAGAAGACCTGGCCCGGTACGCGCAATCTGCGCTATATCACCTGGGGCGGCTATAACCTGAGCCGCATCCTGGTGCATCTGCCCGTGCTGCACGAGCCGCAGCTGCGGTTCGGCTTTTCGAGCCTTGTCAGCCTGACGGGAACGGGCGGCGCGCGGGCGGTCCGTCATAAAAACCGCTACCGCGGGATGATGCTGCAGCGGGAGGAGACGCGGGCCTTTTTGGACTGCCTGGAGGCGGTGCGGCCGGCGGTACTGTTCATTGACCTGATGGAAGAGCGCTTTGACCTGTGGGAGCGGGAGGGGCGCTTTGTCACCGCGAGCGACGCGCGGGACGGCGCCGAAGAGCGGGAGACGGGACGGCGCATCGACCGGACCGGCCCGGAGGCGGACGCCCTGTTTGCGCAGGCCTGTGCGCATCTTTCGGAGCGCCTGGCGGCCGTATCCCCGGACACGCGGGTGGTCCTGCTGGAAAACTATCTGTGTGAGCGCACGGGGGACCTGCAGGAAAAACGGGCC
The DNA here is from genome assembly GCA_902783095.1 of uncultured Lachnospiraceae bacterium. Classification (GTDB taxonomy): domain Bacteria; phylum Bacillota; class Clostridia; order Lachnospirales; family Lachnospiraceae; genus UBA3774. Next base: position 1,426 of record CACZPX010000049.1, on the reverse strand, counting down.
TTCCCCGAAGCGGAGGCCGTCCGCGCGGACAACGCGCTGCTGGCAAGGCGGTACGCGCAGTTTGCCGCGGCCTTTCCGGAAGCGCTGCGCATCCGGACGGATACGCTGGCCGCGGTCGCGGATGCGGACCTGTATTTTACGGACAAAAACTACGAGTACGGCGCGGTCCCCTCGCATCTGAACGAGCTTGCGAACCGGCGGATCGCGGAAGAGATACGAAAGAGGCTGCAGTTATGAGTCGTGTAACGGTGATCATCCCGGTCTATAAGGTGGAGCCCTGGCTTCCCGCCTGCCTGGACAGCGTGCTGGCGCAGACCCTGCGGGATCTGGACGTGATCTGCGTCGACGACGCCTCGCCGGACGGCTGCCCGGCCATTCTGGACGCCTATGCGGCGCGGGATCCGCGCGTGTCGGTGATCCATCTTGCGGAAAACCGCGGGCAGGGCAACGGCAGGAATCTGGGACTGGAGCGGGCGCAGGGAAAGTACGTGTACTTTCTGGATTCCGACGACATGATCGAGCCGGAGGCCATGGAGGCCCTGGCGGACCGGGCGGACGCGGAGGCGCTGGACGGGATCTTTTTCGACTCTCGCGTGATCTTTGAGGACGCGGCGCTCGCCAGGCGGCACGCCTCTTACCCGGCGGCGCGGACCGGCAGCTACCCGCATGAGGCGGAGCCCGGTCTGCGGCTGTTTGAGCGCTTTATCGCGCAGCAGGAGTGGACCTGCTACGTGCAGCGGCAGTTCTGGAACCGGGCGTTTTTGCTGCGGGAGGGCATCCGCTTTCCCGTACGCGTGGAGCACGAGGACGAGGTCTTCGCCTTTGAGGCCGTGCTGGCGGCGGCGCGCGTCCTGTACTGGGCAAAGCCGTTCTTTATCAGGCGCTACCGGGCGGACTCGGTGATGACCGCAAAGCCCGCGCCAAAGAACTTTCACGGCTATTTCATGGACTACTGCCATATGCAGCGCTTTGCGCGGGACCGCGGCCTGTCCGGCGCGGCGATCGACAAAAACCTGGCCAGGCTCTACGAAAAGATGGTGCGCTATTACCGCGACATGCATGAGACGGAGGACCTGGAGAGCCTGTTTTCCCCCGGGCCGGAGCGCGATCTGTTCACGTTCTTTGCGGGTTCGCAGCGGGCGGACGTCTTTTACGACGGTCTGCTGCAGGAGAGCCTGACGGAGAGACTGCGCGGCTGCGGTCCGCTCTATATCTACGGGGCGGGGGTGCTGGCCGGGCAGGTATACCGCGCGCTGGAACGGCAGGGTTTTGTGACAGAAGGTTTTCTTGTGACGGACGCGGCGGGCAATCCCGCCGCCCTGTACGGCCACGCGGTGCGGCCGTTCGCAAAGGCCGTGCTGCCGGCGGACGCGATGGTCCTGATCGCGGTGACGGACGGCTACCGTGCGGAGATCGAGGCGGCGCT
>CACZPX010000048.1 GCA_902783095.1 uncultured Lachnospiraceae bacterium | reverse complement strand
TGATCCGCTTCTGCATCAGGCACGGCATGAAGGCCTACATCGGTTATCAGCACCCTGTCTCCCCGCCCGCGGAGCAGGAGCGCTTTGCCCGCGTCTTTTCGGATCTGAAGCGGGAAGAACTCGTCGGGAAGGAGACCAAGTCGCTGGAGAGCGCCGCCCGGATCGGTACGCTGAACGACAACTACCGCGCCACGGTGAAGTATTACTCCTGGCGCATCGTCAACCACGGAGACCTGACGGGCACGGCAAAGAACAGCCTCACCCGCGTCCTGATCAAAAAAGACGGCGCCCGGGAAGAAGAGAAGACCCTGGAAACGCCGGAATCCCCGATCAAGCTGCAGTTCTGGCGTTTTTTGAACCAGAGCTTTGTTGCCTCGGACCCGTACGAGACGGACACGGAGAAGGACGGAACGTTTAAAATGGAAAACCTGCGCTACGGCGTGTACGGCATCATCGCGGATCCGGGCGGGGATCCGGAGGACGTGTCCTACACCGGGACCACCCTGGCAGACAAGTCCTTTGACGGCGGCGTGCTGGAGGTTTTGCGGCCCACGGCAACGGTGTGCGCGAACGTGCGGATCCGCAGGAACGCGGGCGCGGAGCCGGAGCCCGTTGCGGGCTTTTCCGTAAGCTTTAAGCGGCTGGACGGCGCGGACGTCGGCAAGGTCTACGAGACCGCAGGCGTGGGCGGCCGCTTTGAATCGGAGGAGATGCCGGCCGGCAAATATCTGATGACGATCAAGGCCAAGGACGGGTCCTATACGGAAACGGTGGACCTGGAAAAGAGCCACGACTACGAATACGAGGAGATCCTTCTGACCGGCCGCGTGATCGAGGACGTTGTGGTGGGGACCAAGGACGAGGACGACATGTGGTACGCCTACCTGTATCTGCTGGACGGCAACGACCACCTGCTCCTCACGGACGCGGGCGATCCCGCGAGCCTCTCTTTCAGCCAGACCATCTTTGGCGGCGGCGTGTACGAGGACTCTCCGCCCGCCGGCACGGCGACGGTCTGGAAAATAGACGGACAGACGCTCCTGGTGCGCTTTGCGAGCACGTCGGAGTTCCATCCGGCCTGGACGAACGTGTGCAGGTTTAACGAGGAAGGTCAGTTTGTAAAGGACGAGGCGGCGGACGTTTCGGCGTACAATACGAACGAGCTGCAGCTTCTGTTTGATCAGGATCTGACCTATCAGGCCCTGCCCACGCGCGAGACGGTGATGAGCAAGTATTACGTCCCCGCGGAGACCCCGCAGGATGAGGACCGGCCCATCGACGCGCTGCTGGCGGACGTGCAAAGCGTCTTCAAGGACCCGGAGCGTGTCTCGACCGAGCTGGAGAATGCGGCGGACGGTACACTGACCGCCTATACGGAGACCTGGCAGAAGGGAGATCTGAAACTGATCGTCACCGCGCAGGCCGACGGCATCATTACGGCCGTCCGCATCGACGATCACACGGGCTATACCTTTAGCGACTACCGTGCCGAACCGAACAGCCGCTTCTTTGAGGTCTCGGACGAGATGCAGGCGCTTTACAAGGCTGTCGCGGCCTCCGGCGCACTGGCGATCCCCGGGGACCGCACAGCGCTGGCAACCTTTGATTTTGCCGCGTATCCGGTGACCGAGCGGAGCATGAATGGGACCCATCTGGGGTACGAGTGCGGCGGGGAGCAGACCTTCGGAAATGTGAAGGTCACCTACCTCAAGAGCACGCACGAAATCCCGTCCACGTCGTTTACCAGCTACGTGGAGATCGTACCGGCGCAGCAGTAAAACGGGTTTTTCAGGGGAACCGCCTATCGGGTAAACCGGCGGTCGGGCGGACAGGCCATAGAAAGCTTGCCCTTCCGGCCGCTTTCATGTAGAATAGATATGATATGAAACAACGGAGGCCAAAATGTCTGACTTTGTGGTGCTGAAAGACGTATACAAGACCTACCGCATGGGCGAGGTGACCATACCGGCCGTGAACGGGATGAGCTTTGCCATAAAAAAGGGAGAGCTGGTGGTGATCGTCGGCCCCAGCGGCGCCGGCAAGACCACGGTGCTGAACATCCTGGGCGGCATGGACCGCGCCACCTCCGGTACCGTCACGGTGGACGGAGAGGACGTGAGTGCCTATTCCGCCAGGCGCATGATCGGCTACCGGCGGGACGACATCGGCTTTGTGTTTCAGTTCTACAATCTGATCCAGAACCTCACGGCAAAGGAAAACGTGGAGCTCGCGCTGCAGATCTGCAAAGACCCGCTGGACGCGGCGGAGGTGCTGGCGGAAGTGGGCCTGGCCGACCGGCTGGACAACTTTCCGTCGCAGTTATCCGGCGGCGAGCAGCAGCGCGTCGCCATCGCGCGGGCGCTGGCCAAAAATCCCAAGCTGCTCTTATGCGACGAGCCCACCGGCGCGCTGGACTACCGCACCGGCAAAGCCATCTTAAAGCTTTTGCAGGACACCTGCCGCAGCCGCGGCATGACCGTGATCATCATCACCCACAACCAGGCCATTACGCCCATCGCGGACCGCGTGATAGAGATCCGCAGCGGCACGGTGGGCAGCGTCCGCTTAAACGAACACCCGCGCTCCATTGAGGAGATCGAGTGGTGACCCGCGGCGCGAAAACCGCAGCTTTCCCCCCGAATTTATGAAGAACGCCGCCATCAAAGACTTTTTCAGAGAGATCAAAAAAAGCCTGAGCAGGTACCTGTCGTTACTGTTTATCGTTGCGCTGGGAGTTGCGTTCTTTTCTGGCGTCCGTTCTTCCGAGCCGGACATGCGCCTTTCTGCGGACCGGCACTACGACGACCTGCGCTATTTTGACGTGCGGGTGATCGGCACGCTGGGCCTGTCGCAGGCCGACGTGGACGCGGTGGCGGCCGTACAGGGTGTGACCGCGGCGGAGGGTGCGCGCAGTGTGGAGACCCTGTGCATGAACGGGGAGGAGACCCTGAACCTGCGCGTAAACAGCCTGCCGCAAACGGTGTGTTTGCCTCGCCTTACCGCAGGGCGGCTGCCGCAGGCAAGCGGCGAGTGCCTGATGGACGACTGGCTCTCCGGCCGGTTTGCCGTGGGCGACGTGATCACGCTGCAAGGCGACGGCGCGGACCTTACGGATACACTGGCCGTGACGGAATATACGGTCACCGGCTTCGGCATAAGCCCCGATTTCTTAAATTTCTCACGCGGGACGTCCTCCATCGGCAACGGCAAGAGCGACGGCTTTCTGTACGTTCTGCCGGAAGATTTTTCCATAGACTACTATACGGTGATCTACGCTTCCGTGGAGGGCGCAGCGGCGCTGACCGCATTTACCCCGGAATATGAGGATGCGGTAAAGGCGGTGACGGACCGCCTGGAAGCCATAGAGGATACGCGCTGCGAGGCCCGCTATCATGAGGTGGTGGACGAGGCGCACGACAAGGTGGCGGAGGCCAGGCAGGAGTACAACGACAAAAAGGCGGAAGCGGAT
>CACZPX010000047.1 GCA_902783095.1 uncultured Lachnospiraceae bacterium | reverse complement strand
GACCTGCGGTCACGTGTTTCACTCCACCTACATCTTTTTTCTCTTCTGAACCGCGGCTGCAATAAAGCAGACAGCTGCCCCGGCAGCAACCAGTCCCACGATCAGGATCATGCAGTGCAGAAAGAAGCCGTCCGGCAGGATGGTGATGACCGGATCGGTACGCGGATCGAAGATCCAGTAGTCGTTGTCAAAAAAGATCTTGTGAAACAGGATAAAGAACCGGTCCCAGGCCACCGCCACAAAAAGCCCCAGCACGGCGGGGATGCCCAGCGTCACAAAGCCGGCCGCGTACAGGCTCTTTTTCCGGTTTTCGTTCCGCAGCGAGACGCCGCAGATCACCGTAAGCGCCGCGGCTGCGAGCCCCAGCACTTTTACCCCGGTAAACACGTGCTTTACGTCGGCAAAGTGGATCTTTCCGCCTTCGCTCATGGGCAGGGTGGGCAGCGTCAGCTGGTCGCCGGTCCACCGCAGCAGAAAGGCGATCATCTCGTCGTAGTTTTCCCGGATCTCCGCCTCGCTAAGGCCCGTCCGGGCCGGCATGTCATAGCGGTCGATATCCAGGTAATACAGCGGCTTGAAGCACACGGTGAGCACCACCGCCGCGCAGATGATGAACAGCGAAAGCGACAAGGCATACAGGACCTTTAAAAACTTCGTCATACAAAAAACTCCTCCACGGCGGCGATCAGCTGCGCCGGGTCTTCCAGAAGATTGACGCGCTCCCGAAACGCGGCCGCGCCCGCTCTGCCCGCGGAATACCAGGCCAGGTGCTTGCGCAGCTCCCGCACGGCGACCCACTCGCCTTTTTCCCGGATCAGGCCCTGCGCGTGTTCCAGGATCACGGCCCGCTCTTCCGCCGCGGAAGGACGCGCCGGCGCCGGCTCACGGTCAAGCGCGGCCCGCACCTGTGCAAACAGCCAGGGATCGCCCCGGGACCCGCGGGCGATCATCACGCCGTCAACGCCGGTCTCCTCCACCATGCGCACCGCGTCCGCGGCCGTAAAGATATCGCCGTTTCCTATGACCGGGATCTTCACCGCGCGCTTTACCGCCGCGATGCAGGCCCAGTCCGCCTTGCCGGAATAAAACTGCTCCCTGGTGCGCCCGTGCACCGCCACGGCAGACGCGCCGGCGCCCTCCGCCATTTTGGCGAATTCCGCCGCGTTTGCGTGCGCCTCGTCAAAACCCTTTCGAAACTTCACGGTCAGGGGCACGCGCAGGCGCTTTGCCATAGCGGCGATGATCCGCTCCGCAAGTTTCGGGTCCGTCATCAGATAGGAGCCCTCGTGGTTTTTGACCACCTTTTCCACGGGACAGCCCATGTTTACGTCGATGATATCAAAGCGTTCCTGCAGCGCCTCGGCCATGTCGGCCATCAGCTCCGGTTCGCTGCCGAAAAGCTGCACGGCGGCGACCGTCTCCTCCGGCGCGCGCACCAGCAGCTTCTCCGTCGTCCTGTTCTTATAGTACATCGCCTTGGCGCTGACCATCTCCGTACAGGTCACGTCCGCGCCGTAACGGCGGCATAATACGCGAAACGGCAGGTCCGTCACACCTGCCATCGGTCCCAGAAACACCGGCACGGCCGGCAGCTTAAGACTGCCCAGCCTCATGCCTGCCCCCACAGCAAAAAGACGGCGGCGGCCGCCAGGACCAGGCACAGGGCGGCAAACACAGCAAACAGGACGGTCTGCCCAATCTGCCGCTTATTGGCGCGTTTTTTGCGGAAGCGGTTGGCCGCTTCCATCCCGTTGGCGGCCGCTGCCGCAAAAAAGACCACCGGGAGCGGTTTTAAGCTCCAGAGGATCAGCGCCAGGATCAGCGCAACCACACAGGCCGCGCACATGACGAGCTGCGTGATGCGGTAGACCCGCTGCCAGGCGGGGGAATAACTGCTGAATCTGATCTCTGCCATCTATCTGCCCTTTTCCGTTTTCAGCCGGAACCGCAGGTCCTTGAAAAAATCCTGCAAAAGTTCCCGGCACTCCTCTTCCAGTACGCCGGTCGTCCGCTCCACCTGATGGTTGAATTCCTGCATCTGCAGCAGGTTCAAGATGGAGCCCGCGCAGCCCGCCTTGGGGTTCATGGCGCCGATCACCACGCGGTCGATCCGCGACTGGACGATCGCGCCGGCGCACATCTGGCAGGGCTCCAGCGTCACGTACAGCGTGCAGCCCTCCAGCCGCCAGTCGCCCAGCTTTTTGCTGGCCTTGTCGATCGCGGCGATCTCCGCGTGCGCCAGCGTGGTCTTTCTGGTGTTGCGGCGGTTAAAGCCGCGCGCCACGATCCGGTCGCCCTGCACGATCACGCAGCCCACCGGGACCTCGCCCAAGGCAAACGCCCTCTTTGCGAGGGCGATCGCCTTTTTCATATAGAATTCATCCGACCCGCGTACGGTCATTTCGCGTACTTTTCCATGGCCTCGGCCACGATGTCGTCGGTGTCAAAGTAGTTGATCATCATCGCCGCCTTGACGCGGTCCAGCGTGCCGGCCGCCTTCTTCTCGGCCACGATGCTGCCCTGGTGCAGGATGTCCACCACCTCGGGGATGCGCTGCTCGTAGTCCGAGCGGCGGGCGCGGATGGGCGTAAGCTGCTCCAAGATCACCTTGTTCAGGAATTTCTTTACCTTTACGTCGCCCAGACCGCCGCGCTTATAGTGCGCCTTCAGTTCGTCCAGGTTGGAGTAGTCCGGCAGGAATTCCGCAAAATACTCGTCTTTGCAGAAGGCGTCCAGGTAGGTGAACACCGTGTTGCCCTCTACCTCGCCCGGATCCTGCACGCGCAGATGGTTCGGGTCCGTGAACATGCTCATCACCTTGGTGCGGATCGTCTCCTCGTCGTCCGACAGGTAGATGCAGTTGCCCAGCGACTTGCTCATCTTGGCCTTGCCGTCGGTCCCGGGCAGGCGCATGGCCGCCTTGGTCTCCGGCAGCAGGATCTCCGGCTCCACCAGCGTATCGCCGTACACCGAATTGAACTTGCGCACGATCTCCCGCGTCTGCTCGATCATCGGCTCCTGGTCCTCGCCCACCGGCACCGTCGTCGCGTCAAAGGCCGTGATGTCCGCCGCCTGGCTGATGGGATAGGTGAAAAAGCCCACCGGGATGCTGGTCTCAAAGTTGCGCATCTGGATCTCCGATTTTACGGTGGGGTTGCGCTGCAGGCGCGACACCGTGACCAGGTTCATGTAATAAAAACTGAGCTCGGTAAGCTCCGGCACCTGGGACTGGATGAACAGCGTGACTTTGTTGGGGTCCAGGCCCGCGGACAGGTAGTCCAGCGCCACTTCTATGATATTCTTGCGCACCTTGTCGGGATGCTCGGCGTTGTCGGTGAGCGCCTGCGCGTCCGCGATCATGATGTAGATCTCGTCAAATTTGCCGGAATCCTGCAGTTCCACGCGCCTGCGCAGCGAACCCACGTAATGGCCGATGTGCAGGCGGCCCGTGGGACGGTCGCCGGTCAGTATGATCTTCTTGCCCATTTTTTTGATTCTGCTCCTTTGGTTCACATATGATTAGGGCGGTCTTCCTCACTGCCAGCGGATCTTTCTGGCCATGATCAGGAAATCGCGGTTGCATTTGGTCTTGACAAACAGGTCCAGGATCCGCTCCGTCGCGTCCTCCGGTTTAAGCGGCGCCACCGCCTTGCGGATCAGGTAGACCGTCTCAAACTCGTCGCGCGTCAGCAGCAGGTCGTCCCGCCGCGTGCCGGACTTCAGGATGTCGATCGCCGGGAAAATGCGGCGTTCGGAGAGCTTCCGGTCGAGCACCAGTTCCATGTTGCCGGTGCCCTTGAATTCCTCAAACACCACGTCGTCCATGCGGCTGCCGGTGTCCACCAGCGCCGTAGCCAGGATGGTCAGGCTGCCGCCCTCGCGGATGTTGCGGGCCGCGCCGAAGAACTTCTTCGGCATGTAGAGGGCTGTCGGATCCAGGCCGCCGGAAAGGGTCCGGCCGCTGGGCGCCACCACCAGGTTGTAGGCGCGGGAAAGGCGCGTGATGCTGTCCAGAAGGATCATCACGTCGCGGCCGTGCTCCACGAGGCGCTGCGCGCGTCCGAGGACCATCTCCGTCACCCGCTTGTGATGCTCGGGCGTCTCGTCGAAGGTGGAATAGATCACCTCCACGTTCGGGCCTTCGATGCTCTCCCGG
>CACZPX010000046.1 GCA_902783095.1 uncultured Lachnospiraceae bacterium | reverse complement strand
TTTGTGGCGGAGCCGGCCGCGTAGCCGGTGGTGCACTCCTGCACCTTGGGGAACTTGGAGAGCTCGTAGCGGCAGTTGATGACCATCACGTCGCCCAGGTCCACACCGGAACCGTCCGCGACGCCCTTCACCTCTTCGATGAGTTCCGGCCAGGCCTCCTCCACGGGTCTGGCGCAGGCCATGGCCATCCTGCAGACCTCCTCGGCTGGCAGCTGCAGGTCGTGCACGAACTTTTCCAGATAGAGCTTCGCGCCGAGCGCGATCTGCGCCGCAGCTGCCCTTCCGTATTGATAACCGCACTCGTAGTGCGAACCGCTTACCTCGATATAGGGAAATTGCTTCATGACGATACCTCCGTTTCCTGTATCACGCTCATCATAACACAGGAAAAGCGCAAGGAAAAGCGGGGCCTTGTCCGGCCCCGCCAAAAAAAGCAGAATAAAAGTTCACTGCAGAAGGCCGCAGCCGCCCCGCCGCATCAGCAGTTTTCAAATACCTCGCCGTCGATCACGGTGTATCTGCAGACCGTCAGGTTGCTGAACGGATTGCCGCTCCACAGCGCCAGGTCGGCGTCCTTGCCGGCCTCGATGGAACCGATGCGGTCCTCCATCTTCAGGATCTTGGCCGGATTGATGGTCAGGGCCTTCATGGCGTTCTCAAAGGACAGGCCGTGCTTTGCGATGCACACGCCGGCGACGATCGGCAGCTCCCAGGTCTGCCAGCCGGTGTCCAGGGTCATGGCCATGTCCACGCCCGCAGCAAAGAGCACTGCCGGCGTATCCATGGAGGAATTCCACATCTCGCGCTTGACCGGACCCACGTTGAGCGGGCCCACCACGCACTTGATCTTGTTGGCGGCCAGCCAGTCCGCAATGCGGCGGCCGTCCGTCACGTGCTCAATGGAGAAGTCCAGCCCGAACTCCCTGGCGATGCTGCAGGCGGTGACGATATCGTCGGCACGGTGCGCATGCATGCGCGCGCGGCGCTCGCCCCGCACCACCGGCACCAGCTGATCCAGCTTGAAGTTCGGCTCCACCTTCTTTTCGGGATCCGCCTCGGCCTCTTTCAGCTTGTCCGAGTAGCGCTTGGCCTCCGCCAGCGTCTCGCGCAGCAGGGCCGCGTTGCCCATGCGGGTCATCGGCATGCGCTTTTCGCCGTAGCAGCGCTTGGGGTTTTCGCCCATCGCAAACTTCATCGGCTCGTAGCCCGGCACCACCATCTCGGAAAGAACGGTGGCCGGTCTGGTCTTTAACACCACGCCGATGCCGCCGATAAGGTTGGCGCTGCCCGGAAGGGCGCAGACCGTGGTAAAGCCGCCCTGGCGGATGGTCGTAAAGGCCGGATGGCCGGGATCCAGCGAATCCGCTATGCGCATCTGCGGCGTGATCGGGTCGGTGATCTCGTTAAAGTCCAGTTTCTCGCCCAAAAAGCCCGGGACTTCCGAGATATTGGGATGGCAGTGCGCCTCGATAAAACCGGGCGTGACCCACAGGCCTTCCGCGTTGATGACTTCCGCGCCGGCGGGCACTTCCACGTTTGCGCCTACCGCGGTGATCTTGCCGTTTTCCCACAGGACCGTGCCGTTTTCGATCACGCCGTTCGTGACCGTGAAGACCTTTGCATTGATGATGGCTTTCATGTTCTTCTCCTTCTTGATGTTGCTTTCTATGGTGATGCGTATCTCTTCTTCAGGCTGTCTTTGCGGGCGCCGCGGTCAGTCCATGTCCACCGCGAACAGGCCGCCCGCGCCGCCGGAGTGCAGGAACAGGACGTTGTCGTCCGGCCCGAAGGCGCCTTCCCTGGCCATGGCGATCAGCCCGCCAAAGGCCTTGCCGGTATAGACCGGATCTAAAAACAGTCCTTCGTGTTTCGCCATCAGCGCGATGGCCTCGTTGCCCTCTTTCGACGCCACGGCATAGCCGGGGCCGCACACGTCGCGGTGCAGCACGCCGTCGTTTTCGATCTCGATATCCAGTTCCAGCAGCTTTGCGGCCTCCCGCATGATGGCGGGGGTGATCTCCTCAAACGGGTCCGTGTCCACCTTCATGCCCACCACGGTGGTGTCCGGCATAAAGATGCGCGCGCCCAGGGCGATGCCGGCGTGCGTGCCGCCGCTGCCCTCCGCGCAGATCAGATGGGTAAAGGGCTGTCCCTGCGCGGCGATCTCCCGCACGCAGTCCACGTAGCCCAGGCTGCCCAGCGCGTTGGAACCGCCGCAGGGGATCTTGTAATAGGTCTTGCCGATCGCCCGGCCCATGCGGTCCATCTCCTCGTAGATATCGTCATAGCTGTCCGTGTCCATAAAGTGGACTTCGGTGCCCATCAGTTTTTCCAGCAGCTGGTTGCCCTTGCAGGCCGTTACGCCGCGCTTTTTCAGGATCAGGATGGGCCGCAGCCCCAGCCGGTTGGCACAGGCCGCCGTGAGCATGGCGTGGTTGGACTGCGCGCCGCCGGTGGTAAAGACCACCTCCGCCCCGCGCACCTTCGCGTCCGCAAGCAAAAACTCCAGTTTGCGCACCTTGTTGCCGCCCAGGCCCATGCCGATCAGGTCGTCGCGCTTGATCCAGACGTTGGTGCCCAGAAGATGGCTGATGTTCTGCAGCTTGTGCAGGGGTGTGGGGAACAGGCCGAAGCCGATCCGGGGTAAAGTACTCAGGTCTCTCATAGGGATGTCCTCCTGTCAGATAGTTGCCAATTTGTATTATATCCCACGGGGGCCTGTCGGGCAAGTGCTTTGCGCGGCGGGGAGCATTCCGGCGCGGCCTGGAGCCAGGACCGCCGTCCTTCCCGGAGCCGCCGCAATCCGGTCCCTCCGCGTATTTGTGCGAATACCATTTGAAACCAGGCCCGCCCGCAAGTATAATAAAGGAAACGGCATGCGCCGCAAACAGCCGGCAGGCCGCAGCCGTCCCCATGAAAGGAGCCTCATGCGCCTGATCTTTATCCGGCACGCGGAGCCGGACTACAAAAACAATACGCTGACCGCCAAGGGTTTTCGCGAGGCGGCCATCCTGGCAAAGCGGACCGCCGCGTGGTCAAACGTCCGCGGCATCTTCGTCTCCCCGCTCGCGCGGGCGCAGCTTACCGCAGCCCCCTGTCTGGAAGCTATGGGGCGGACGGCCGTCACCTGCGACTGGCTGCAGGAGTTCCTGTACGACGTCAAAGACCCGGAAACCGGCCGGGACGTCCTGTTCTGGGACCTGGCTGCCTCCTTTTTTACGGAGATCCCGGCCTTCTACACCACAGACGGCTGGCTGGACACCCCGTTCATCCGCTCCAACCCGGCCATCGCGCCGGCCTACCGCACGGTATGCCGCGAGCTGGACGCCCTTCTGGCCAGAAACGGCTACGTACGCGAAAACAACCTGTACCGCGCGGGCGGCACCGACGGCGACGAAGAGGACTGTCTGATCTTCTTCTGCCACTTTGGGATCACCAGCGTTCTGCTGTCGCACCTGACCGGCATCTCGCCGATCCTGCTGCTGCATCATACCGTGATCCCGCCCACCGGCGTCACCGTGCTGAACGCGGAAAAGGACGCGGCGCACGCGGCGCATTTCCGGGCCCAGGTGCTGGGCGACGTCTCGCACCTGCAGCGCGCGGGAGAACCCACCTCCGCCATGGCTGCCTTTACGCCGCTGTTCCAGGGATAGCGCACCGCCATCCCGCCAGAGAATTCAGACCTATCATCAGGAGAATTGACCCATGTGGATCGCAGACCGATGGAATGACTACAGAGTGCTGGACACCAGCGCCGGCGAAAAGCTGGAGCGCTGGGGCGACTATACGCTGATCCGCCCGGATCCGCAGGTGATCTGGGATACGCCCAAGGACCACCGCGGCTGGCGGCATCCGAACGCGCACTATCACCGCAGCAGCGCGGGCGGCGGCAGCTGGGAGTTTTTCGACCTGCCCGAGCAGTGGCAGATCGGCTACCGGCTGGTGACCGGAAAGACCCTCACCTTCGGTTTAAAGCCGTTCAGCTTTAAGCACACCGGCCTGTTTCCGGAACAGGCGGCCAACTGGGACTGGATGTCCGGGCTGATCGAAAAGGCCGGCCGGCCCGTAAAGGTGCTGAACCTCTTTGCCTACACGGGCGGGGCTACGGTGGCCGCGGCAAGCGCCGGCGCCTCCGTGGCGCACGTGGACGCGGCAAAGGGCATGGTAAACTGGGCGCGCGAGAACGCGGCCCTGTCCGGGCTGGAAGACGCTCCCATCCGCTGGCTGGTGGACGACTGCATGAAATTTGTGGAGCGGGAGCTGCGCCGCGGCAACACCTACGACGGCATCATCATGGACCCGCCCAGCTACGGGCGCGGCCCCAAGGGCGAGATCTGGAAGATCGAGACCGCCATCCACCCGCTGGTGGAAAACTGCGCAAAACTGCTGTCCGATGAGCCGCTCTTCTTTCTGATCAACAGCTACACCACGGGACTGGCTCCGTCGGTGCTGAAATATCTGCTGGATCTGTGCGTCACGAAAACGTACGGCGGAAGCTGCCGTGCGGAGGAGCTGGGACTGCCCGTGGGCGACACGGGGCTGATCCTGCCCTGCGGCGCGTCCGGCAGATGGCAGAAATCATAAATACAGGAGGTCCGCACATGTTAACCAATGTTTTTTTAGGAAACAAGGTCTCCCGCCTGGGGTTTGGCGCCATGCGCCTGCCGGTCGGTCCGGACAAGCGCGTCGATCCGGTGCAGACGCAGCAGATGGTCGACTACGCCATCGCCCACGGCGTGAACTACTTTGATACCGCCTGGCC
>CACZPX010000045.1 GCA_902783095.1 uncultured Lachnospiraceae bacterium | reverse complement strand
GTGCGGGAGATGCTGGCGGACCTGCCCGAAATGCAGCGGCAGTGCCTGCTCTTATGGAACGACGATCTGACGTACGCGCAGATCGGAGAGCAGCTGGGGATCCCGGAGGGGACGGCCAAGAGCAACGTCAACTACGCCAGAAAGAAGCTGCGGCTCTCTACGGAACAGCTGGAGAAGATGAGCGGCGTAAAGCTGCACAGCGCGGCACCGGTATCGGTGCTGCTGGCGCTCATCGCCAAGCTGCGTCTGGACGCCGCAGGGGCGCCGACACTCACGCGGGCCAATTACGAGCTGCTGCAGGCGGTAAAGGGCAGCGGTCTGCTGCAGGCCGCACAGACAGGCGGCACAGCCGCGGCATCGGCGGCCGGTGCATCCGCTTCCACGGGAGCTGCTTCCGCGGCGGGAGCCGGGGCGGCAGGATCGGCGGCGGTATCGGGAACGGCCGGGGCGGCGGCAGCCACCGGAACGGCTGCGGCAGGCGGACTGCTTGGCGGCAAGATCGCGGCCATCGTGCTGGCCGGCGTGATCGCTGTAGGCGGCGGCACAGGAGCGGCGATCGCGATCAGCAACCGAAACGCCGGCGAGCCCACCACGGCAGCGGCGGAATATACCACACTGGCGGAGACGCCTGCCGCAACGGAGGCGGAACAGACGGCGGGGGAACCCTCCGCGGAGGAGACCGCCGCGCCGACGGAGGAAGATTCGACCACGGCGGATGCGGAGGAGACGTCCGGGCAGCCCGCGCAGGATGCGGTGGGACCGGTCCGCATCGGCGACGCGTTCGTCTTTGACCTGCCGGCGTCCTGGCAGGGCCGGGTGACGGTGACAGAACAGCCGGACGGCGCGGCCTTCTATTACGGGGATATCCTGCTGCTCAGCCTGAAGGCGGAAGCGGCGGACAGTCAGGACCCGTGGGGGAAGGCGCTCGCAGACTATGCCGCGGGCGACTATATCGTCAACGACATCCTGCACGTGACGCAGGTCGCCGCAAAGGCGGGGGACAGCGTTGCGACGCTGCAGGCCGGCGTCTTTCCGGAGATGGTCGCCAGAGAGAGCGGGCTTTTGGCCGGGCTTTCGGACGGGGAGCAGCAGGCCCTGCTGGACCTTATGACAGGCGGCAGCGGTCTGACCGTGGAAGAATGCCGCAAGGCCTTTGAGCAGGGGGCGCCGGATATCGCGGACCCGCAGTTTGCCTTTGTCAGCGGGCAGATCCTTCCGGCCATCCGGCCGGCGGACGGCGCCGCGGCCCAGCCGGAAAAAGAAGAGGACGCCGCCGTCTATGAGACGGACGATTTTGCCTTTGTTATGCCCAGGGCCTGGAAGGATACCGCGCGCGTGGAAGAAAAGGACAACACGATCGCGGTCTTCTGGAAAGACGAGCAGGTCATGGAGATCAAAGCCTACGACAGGGCGGATATGGGTGGCCAGCGCGTGGGATATACCAGCTACGGTCTGGCGGTGATCCTGGTCTACGCGGCGGATATGAACGATAAGGCAGTCGTCGTAAGCGCCATGAACCTGCTGGTGGGTGCGGCCGCGGACGAGACGATGTCGGACGCGGACAAGGCGGAGCTGGTCCGGATCGCGGCCGGAGACCGCTATACGCTGGAACAGTTGAACGAGGTGACAAGACAGGCAAAGGCGGGGATCCTGAGCGATCAGCAGGTCTATCAGCTTCTGAACGAGCCGGCTGTGGGCTTTTTAAAGGAGGAAGTGGTGCCCTGCATCCGCGAAAAAACAGGCGGATCGCAGACGGCTTCCCCCGCGGCCGCCGGCGACCGTCTGATGAAAGTCACGGAGCGGGAAGCCAGCGGCTCCGGCGAGTACGTGGCCGTACGGGAGGAAGACGGACGCAGCATCACGGTGGGCGGCATGCCTGGTTTTGAGTGCGAGATCTACGTGCGCGGCGCAGACGGAGCCACGCTGGGCAGCTGGTTCTGGCACGAGGGCGTGGAGCTTGAAGCGCCGGCCGTGCCGGAGAACAGCGCGTATACGCTGATGCCGTCGGAGGGTGTATGGTACGTGCGGCAGGGAACGGCCCGCTATATCTGGATCGCCGCCGATTATACGGACAGCGGCCGGGAGACGCGCGGGATCGCCGTGTTTCGGTTTGACGGCGACACGCCGTCCCTGTGGATGACGCTGCCGCTCCGGCCGGCGGATACGGAAGAGACGGCGGGCCCGGACCGCTTTCTGATGGAGGACGGCACGGGCACACACGCGTACCGCCTGGACGAACAGGGCGTGCCGGAAAAGCTGGAAGACTGACGGCGCGCAGCACGGGAGGAAAGGCGATGACGGACCCAAAGGACAGAAGGATCAGGCCGCTTTACCGCGGCATAGGCACGCTGCGGCGGACAATGGGGACCCCGTACCTGCGGCAGAGACCGCGGCCGGGAGCCTGCCCCGCCCCGGCGGCGCCGGACGGCACCATAGAAAAAAACGAGGCGCTCTGGCAGCGGATCTCCGCGCGGCTGTTCGGCACGGACGGACAGGGCGACAACAGATAAGCACACGTCACATCAGGCGGGACCGGTGGAAGCACACGGTTCCGTTCTTCTATCCGGCCGGTGTTGTCATTCGGCCGGGTTCGGGGTACAATAAAGGCCCGGCGGATCAAGACCGGAAGGCACCGCAGCACGGGCCGAAAAGACGGTCGGGGCCGGAAAACGATAAAGGAACGATCCAATGAAACTTGTCATAGCGGAAAAACCGGAGGTCGCGCGGGCCATTGCCGGCGCGATCCTGAAGGAACCGAAGAAATATCAGGGATACACGGAGGGCACCTGGAACGGGGAGCGCTGCGCGGTGACCAACGCCTTCGGACACCTGTTCGACCTGGCGGAGCCGGAGGAGATCGACAAAAAATACGGCACCTGGACGCTGGAAGACCTGCCGATCGCGGTGACGGACTGGCCGCTGGTGCCCGGCAAAGAGGAGTACAAGCGGGCGCGCCTGACCGTGATCCAGGCGCTCTTAAAGGACGCCGACACCGTGATCAACGCGGGCGACCCGGACGACGAGGGCCAGCTGCTGATCGACGAGATCCTGGACTACTGCGGCTTTATGGGAGAGGAACTGCGGGTCTACATCAACGACAACCTGCCGCAGAACATCATAAAGGAATTTGGCCGGCTAAAGCCCAACGCGCCGGCGCGCGCCAACGGGAGGGCAGCGGCTGCCAGACGGCAGGCGGATATGTGCTTTGGGGTGTCGGAGAGCCGGCTGGCCACGCTGAAACTGAAGCGCAAGGGGCTGTCGGTGGGGCGCGTTCAGACGCCCACGCTGGGCCTGGTGGTGGCGCGGGACGAACAGATAGAAAACCACGTAAAGGAGAAGTTTTACGGCCTGACGGCGTTTGTGGGCAAAAAGAAGATGCCCTTTGCCATGACGCCCGACGAAAAGTATCTCGCGGACAACGGCACCGAGCGGATGATGGACGGGGACTATCTGCGCCGCCTGGCGCAAAAGCTGACCGGCGCGAAGATCGACATCACCACCACGGAAAAGGAGAAGCAGAAGGCGCCGCCGCTGCCGTACAACCTGACCGTGCTGCAGGCGGAGATGAACGCCGCCTTTGGCTACTCCATGGAAAAGACGCTGACGCTGACGCAGTCGCTGCGCGAAAAGAAGGCCATCACCTACAACCGCACGGACAGCCGCTACTTAAGCGAAGAGCACTTTAAGGAGGCCCCTGCGGTGTTTGCGACCGTTTTGGGCGGGCAGCTGGTGGAAAAGTACCGGCTGGACTTTACGCGCCACAGCGCGGCCTTCAACGACAAAAACGTCACGGCGCACCACGGCATGATCCCGCAGAAGGTGAACATCGATCCGGACAGCCTGACAAAGGACGAGGCGAACGTGTATCTTGCGATCTGCGACCGCTATGCGATGCAGTTCATGCCGCCCAAAAAGTCCATGGAGTCGCTGTCGGTGTTCACGTTTGCGGACGGCGCCTACACGCACACCTTCAAATACCGCGCGGTAAAGGTGACGGATCCCGGCTACAGCGCGTTCTTTGGCAAGACGGCGGAAGAGGAAGAGGAAAAGGGCGCGGATAAGGCGGACGGCAAGGTGTATGTGGCAGCCGGGACCTACCCGGGCGCCACCGTGACGGACACGAAGCTGGAGGAAAAGGAGACGGCCCCGCCGCCCCGCTATACGGAGGGCAGTCTGGCCAAGGATATGGCGAGCGTGGCCAAGTACGTGAAGGACCCCGAGATCCGCGCCATCCTAAAGAAAAAGGACGAGGGCAAAAAGGGGGAGAACGGCAGCATCGGCACCGTGGCGACCCGCGGCGAGATCGTGGCCGCACTCATCCGCAAGGGCTTTTTAGAGCGGAAGGGCAAGACGGTGATCTCCACGGCGCTGGGACGGCAGTTCTATCATCTGCTGCCGCCGCAGATCTCCACGGCGGATACGACGGCCCGCTGGTGGCTGATCCAGGAGAAGATCCGGGACGGACAGGAGCCGGACGTGAACGCGGTGCAGACGGCGGTGGTGGAAGAGTTTATGCGCCACCGCGACAGCGCCTACAGCGAGGGCGCCATCGTATACGGCGGCAAGAGCCTGGGGAACTGTCCAAACTGCGGCAAGCCCGTGGTGGACGGTAAATACGGGCCGTTTTGCACGGGACGCTGCGGCCTGAGCCTGGGCAGGGCCTTTGGCAAGCAGCTGACCGCCCTGCAGACGGAAAAGCTGCTGGCGGGCAAGACCGTGCTGATCAAAGGCTTTAAGACGAAGACCGGCGCTTCCTTTGCGGCAAAGCTAACCGTAGAGGGGACGGAGCCCTACGAATACGAAAAGGACGGAACGGTGAAAAAAGGCCTGCGGCTGCGCTTTGCGAGCGAGCGGGTGCAGGAGGAGGCCAAGACGGCCGGGACCGGAACGGCAGCGGGGGCCCGCGGCCGGGCGGCCAGAAAGACAGAGGACGGCCCGGAACAACGCGGCACCGTCTGAACGGAGGCCTTTGCCAATGCAAAAGGCGCATGAAAAAAGCCCGTACCCGGGAGACCGGATACAGGCTTTTTATTTTTTGGCAAAACGGAGCGATTTAATCCGCGGCTTGCAGATCCACTTCTTCGGGACTTACCGCGTCCGTGACGATCTCGCCCACGTTCTTTTCGTCGGACGGCAGTCCTTCGATGGCGTCACGCTTGGCGCAGAAGCTGCAGATACGGGTGCGGTTGGCGGCGATCGCCTGATCCACCGTGCCGTAGGTGAGCGTGTCCGTGTGGTTTAAGGCCTGGCAGTCGGTATGCGTGTGATAGACCTTGCCGAACGGCGCCCAGTAGACCTCGGTATCGCCCAGCACGGATTCCGCCTGCTGCAGATCTTCCTTGGAGACCGGGTTCCAGTCGTAGCTGGCCACGCCGGCGATCAGCAGGGCGATGATGGCCACGACGGTCGCGATGACCTTGGTCTTCTTGTCGGCGTTCTTGTTGGTGAGCGCCATGATCACAAACGGCAGGAAGCATGCGACGGCCACGATCACGCCCATGTTGTTCCAGATCCAGAACAGGGTCTTGTTCTTTTTGGACATGGGGCTGATGTGGTTGGCCTTCTTCCACAGCTGCGAGCCGATGACCACGCAGATCAGATCGAGCACCAGGAAGATGATGATCTGGGTGAGCGAGGACATGCCGAACAGGTTGATGCTCAGGGTGCCGTTTAAGATGAGGATCGCGACGATCTCCAGCGCCAGGGCGACCACCCAGAGCGCGATGGCGCCGATGCGGTAACCGGTGCTGCTGCCCTTGGGTTTGGCCTGCTGCAGCGTGGGCTCCTCATCACCGGCTGTTGCCGGTTTCTTTGCGGCGGGTTTCTTTGCGGGAGCCGCTTCTTCGGTGACTTCTTCCACAGTCTCCTCTGCGGTCTCTACGGTCTCTTCCACGGCGTCCTTCGCCTTCTCAGCGGCCTCGCCGGCCTTCTTCAACGTTTTCTTTGCCGTGCCTGCGGTCGCATCCTTCGCGGCGGCAGCGGTCTTTTTGACCACGGAGGCGGCAGAGCCTGCCTTCTCCCCGGCCTTGCTGACGGTCTTCTTTACTGCGCCGGCCGCCGCATCGGCAGACACCAGCTTTTTCTTTTTTTCCTCAGCCATAGCGCCCTCCATATGATTGTCTGCAAGTGCCGCAGCAGACGAACCGGTCTGCGGCATTTGGTGTTCGTTAATTTAATTATACACAGGAAGCGGTGTTTTTCAAGGCTTTCTCCGCCAAAGCACGGACGGACCGGCCCTGAGCGCGAGTCAGACGGCCGCCGCCTTTCGCCGCTGCCTCAGCATAAAGCCCACGCACAGGACGATCTGCAAGACGGTGGAAAACGGCGTGGCAAGCCCGATGTGGAACAGGGACACGGGCGTCTGCAGGCTCATCAGGTAAGAGACCGGCACGCGCACCAGAAAGGCGCCGGCGATGCCCTGCACCATGACGAAGCGGGTCCGGCCCAGGCCGTTGTAATAGCCGATGAAGCAGAACAGGAAGCAGGTGAGCAGGCAGTCGATGCCGTAGGCCTTTAAGTATTCCGCGCCGGCTGTGACGACGGCAGGCTCACTGGAGAAGATGCCCGTGAGCAGGTGTCCAAAGAAGAAGGCCAGCACAAACATGCCCACGGCCGGCACGAAGGAGGCCGTGATGGCGCAGTCCAGCGCCTTTTTGGCGCGGTCAAAGCGGCCGGCGCCCGCGTTCTGGGCCACGAAGGCCGCCATGCTCTGCGAGAAGGCGGACGGGATGAGCATGATAAAGGAGCAGACCTTTTCCGCCACGCCCACGCCGGCGGATACGGTGACGCCCAGACTGTTGACGATGGCCAGGATCACCAGAAACGAGACGGAGACCAGCAGGTCCTGCAGCGCGATGGGCAGGCCGAGCTTTGTGATGCGGCGGATGATACCGCCGTCAAAGCGCAGGTGTTCCCGCCTGAACGTAAAGGGCAGTTCCTTTTTGCGGATCACGAACAGGGAGACGGCCACGCTGACCGCCTGGGCCGCCACGGTCGCCAGCGCGGCGCCGGCCGTGCCCATGTGAAAGACCGCCACCAGCAGCAGGTCGCCGCCGATGTTCAGCACGCAGGCGATGATCACGGTCATCAGGGGCGTTTTGGAGTCCCCGATGCCGCGGAAGATGCTGCCCAGCAGGTTGTAGGAGAGGATAAAGAGGCTCCCCAGGCCGCAGATGCGGACGTAGGAGAGGGTCTGCGCGTAGGCCTCTTTGGGTGCGTTCATCAGATCTGCCAGCCCCGTGGCGCAGAGCGGCACCAGAACGGTGAAGGCCAGGGCGATGGCGCCGAACAGGCAGATGCTGCTGCCGATCACCACGCCGCCTTCGCGGCCGCGGCCCTCGCCGATGCGCTGTCCCAGCAGGATGGTGGTGCCCATGGCAAAGTTGCTCACCAGGAAGGTGATGCTCATCATGATCTGGGAACCGGTGGAGACGGCGGAAATGTCCGCGGCCTCCGCAAATTTTCCGACGATCAGCAGATCGACCGCGCCGTACATGGACTGCAGGAACATGGCGCAGAAGATCGGGATCATAAAGCGGATGAGAGGGGAGAGGATCTTTCCCTCGGTAAAGTTGTTCTGTCTCATAGTATGCCTCCGAAATGCAGCACGGGCTATTGTAGCCCATCCGCCGCAAAAAGACAAGGGAGACCGTATGCGCGGCGCACCCGCACAGACCGCGGCATGGCAGACCTTTCGAATTGAAATAAAAACTTTCACACTTAAAGCGGGAATCTGTTATACTGTGAAACAATGCGTCGGGTCACCGCCAGGGTGCCGGCAGCGATACGGGAGAAGATGAAGAGAGAACTGGAGTATTTCACCATCGGGAATGCCTACGGCGGCAGCCAGCGCTGGATGCGCTCGGTCAAGATGCGCGTGGGCGGCTGCGGGGCCATCACGGCCAGTGACAGTTCCATCCTGCTTGCCAGGGATCACGGCCTTACGGCGGCCTGTCCGCCTGAGACGGTGCAGCCTACGCGGGAGAACTACGTGGCGCTCTGCCACCGGCTGGAGGACTACCTGTGGCCGCGCCGCATGGGCATCGACCGGATCGAGATCTTCATGGACGGTTATGAAAAATATCTGCACGAGGCCGGGGTCGACTGCGTCGCCATGACCGGCCTGCACGGCGATCGCCCCTATGCGGAGGCGCGGGAGGCGGTGCGCGCGCAGATCGATAAGGGCCTGCCGGTACCGATGCTGCTGCTGCGGCACAAAAACCGGCGCTTCCGGGATTACAACTGGCACTGGTTCCCGCTGATCGGGTACGAGGAGACGGAAGATCGTTTCCTGGTAAAGCTTGCCACCTACGGCATCTGCGACTGGCTGGACTTTGCGGACCTGTGGGATACCGGCCACGAGAAGAAGGGCGGTCTGGTGCTCTTTTCGCTGGAGCGGGAGAGCGCGGCGGGGGCCAACTCATAGCGTGCAAAGCGGCACTGCCGCACGATATACAAAAAAACGGGACGGCTGCTGCCGCCCCGTTTTTGTTACTCTTCTATGGGAATGTCCGTCAGGTCCCTCATGTGCCGGCCGGTCTTGCCGTTTAGGACCGTCATGATCTCCGCCATGACGGAGACCGCGATCTCCGCCGGCTTTTCTCCGCCGGTATCCAGCCCCACCGGGGCGTAGATCTGCCGGATCTGCTCCGGAGCAAAGCCCTTTTCGCGCAGGGAACGGAAGATGCCGGTGATCTTGGGCCTGCCGCCCAGGATCCCCAGATAGGCGGGCGCCTTGTCCGCCACGGCCAGCACGGACTCCTCGTCGCCTTTGTGCGAGAAGGTGCAGACGACCACGGCCGCGCCGGGGGAGAAGGTCAGCCCGGCGATGTCGGAGAAGGACTCCAGCTTTACGATCTCGTCGGCTGCCGCGACCGCGTCCCC
>CACZPX010000044.1 GCA_902783095.1 uncultured Lachnospiraceae bacterium | reverse complement strand
TTCTGCAGCATGGTCACGTTCTCCGCCAGCGTGTCGCAGTAGACGTAGGCCGTCGTGAGATTGCTCTGGTCGCGGTACATGCCTTCGAACGGGAACAGTCCCTGCTCGCCCATCCAGTAGCTGCCCACGTCCGTGAGCATTCCCATCAGGTCGGTGTAGGAGAAATTGGTGGCGATATTGCCCTCTTCGGTGACCATATCCAGCAGCGCGATCTGGTCCGTCAGGCTCATATCCTTGACCTTCTGCAGGGCGATGCCGATCACCTTGCGCTGGCGTTCCGCACGGGTGATGTCGTGATGGCCCACGCTGCGGATGCGGCAGTAGGCCGCGGTCTGTACGCCGTCCAGATGGTAGGTCCCGGCGCCTTGCGGTATGACTTCCACGTGCTCCATGCCGGCGATTGCCGCGATCTCCGCGGAGTAGTCGTTGATGGCGTTTGCCTCGGAATTGGACAGTTCGATGTCGATGCCGCCGATCTGCTGCACGATCTTGGCCACCAGCGTCCAGTTGACGGTCACGTAATTGGTGATGGTCAGATCAAAGCATTTGTTGATGGTCTGGATCGACTCCAGCACGCCGTAGCCGGCATAGATATCGGTCAGCTTGGTGTGCTTGCCGCTGCTCGTCTCTAGGAAGGTGTCGCGCAGGATCGATACGAGCCGCACTTCCTTGGTCTCGTTGTTGATCACGCAGATGATGTCCGTATCGGCATTCGCGTCGCGCACCATGTCGCGGTTGTTGCGGGCGTCCACGCCGTAGATCATAAAGGTCGTGTATCCCTTCTGCTGCTTTTCCACCACTTCCTCGGGGATGTCCGGGTTGGTGACCACGTCCTTTGCATCGAAGGTCATGCCGGCCTCTTCGGCGGGGCGCTGCATGTTGTTGACCTTGCTCTTGGACCAGAAAAAGATGAAGGCGCCGGCGGCGATCACCAGGACCAGAAGGATCTCCAGCACCAGAAGGGCGATGAATTTCCCTTTTTTCTTCTTCTTTTTCTTTTTCGGTTCCTGGCCGGGCTCCCGGTACTCAGGTCTCTCCTGTGGATCGGGCGCGCCGATGACGTTGTCGTACATATCTCTTTCTGAAGACATTCCTACTCCTCTGCTCCTTTGACCGAACGATTGCGCCGCGCAGGCACAATTTTCATTATATCAGAAATCGTCAGATAAATCTAACGGTTTTCTTACTTTTCGCGGGCTTTTTGCCTTTTCTACAGGTCGAACTCGCCGGCAAAGACCTCCGTGGACGGTCCGCACATGGAAAGATGTCCATTTTCTTCCACGGTGACGTTCAGCGTCCCGCCGGGCATGCGCACGTCCACGCTGCTGTCGCACAGATCCAGAAGCACGGCGGCCGTTGCGGCTGCCGCGGCGCCCGTGCCGCAGGCCATCGTCTCCCCGCAGCCGCGCTCCCAGACTTTGAGCCGCATGTGCGACCTGTCCACGACCTCCGCAAAGTCCACGTTCGTACGCGCCGGAAAGCGGGGATGGCATTCGATCACCGGTCCGCTCACGTGCACCGGCGCATCGTCCACACTGCTCACGAACAGGACCGCATGCGGCACGCCGGTGTCCAGGATCACAAAGCGCACGTCCTTGCCGCTCACGTTCACGGTCTCCAGCACTTCGTTCCCGGCCAGGGAGCCGTAATCCTCGCCGTTTAAGACGCGGCTTACGCCGTTGCTGTTTAACGACGCTTTCCCCATGTCCACGGTGACCAGCCGGCAGCGGTCATCCTTGACGGACAGCTCCGCCTTTTTGACGCCCGCAAGGGTCTCCACCGTGATGGTCTGCATGTTGGTCAGGCCGTGGTCGTATACAAACTTGGCCAGACACAGCAGCCCGTTGCCGCACATCTCCGCGCGGCTCGCGTCCGCGTTGTACAGGTCCATGCGAAAATCCGCCACGTCCGAATTGCGGATCAGCAGCAGGCCGTCCGCACCGACGCCGTAGCGGCGGCTGCAGATCAATTCCGCGATCCTGCCGGGATCGACGGTCACTTCCTCCTCAAAACAGTTGACGATTATGAAATCATTTCCGAGTCCGTGCATCTTGGTGAATCTCATACGGGGCCTCCATAATCCATCTTATCCTGTTGATTTTATGAAAAAAGCGCGATTATGTCAATCTTTAAAGGAATCCGGCGCTCACATGCTGCCGCGCAGTTCGATGATCGGCCCCCCGTGTCCCTCCAGATAGTCCTTTGTGATGGTCACGCGGCCGATGTTCGGGTCCTTGGGGATCTCGTACATGATGTCCAGCATGTACTCCTCCAAAATCGCGCGCAGGGCGCGGGCGCCCGTGTCCTTGGCCAGCGCGTCCTTTGCGATCACCTGCAGGGCCTCGTCCTCGATGACCAGCTGCACCTCGTCCATGGCCAGCAGTTTTTCGTACTGCTTTAAAATGGCGTTGCGCGGCTCCTTTAAGATGCGGACCAGAAAATCCTCCGTCAGCTCGTCCAGGGTCACCACCACCGGCAGGCGCCCCAGAAACTCGGGGATCATGCCGAATTTGCGCAGATCCTCCGTGGTGACGCGCCGGATGACGTTCTTCTCGTTGTCGAAACGGTCCTTCAGTTCCGCGTTGAAGCCCATGGAGGAACGCTGCTTTAAGCGTTCGGTGATGATCTCCTCCAGGCCGGGGAAGGCGCCGCCGCAGATGAAAAGGATGTTCTGCGTATTGATGTTGGCCAACGGCACCATGCCGTTCTTGCTGCCCGCGCCCACAGGCACCTCCATGGTGCTGCCCTCCAGCATTTTTAAGAGTTCCTGCTGCACGGACTCACCGCTCACGTCGCGGCTGTTCATGTTCTTTTTCTTGGCGATCTTGTCGATCTCGTCGATGTAGACGATGCCGTGTTCCGCCTTTTCCACGTCGTTGCCCGCCTGCGCCAGCAGCTTGGACAGAACGCTCTCGATGTCGTCGCCGATGTAGCCGGCCTCGGTGAGCGAGGTGGCGTCCGCGATGGCCAGCGGCACCTTTAAGAGCTTTGCGAGCGTCCGCACCAGATAGGTCTTGCCGCTGCCGGTGGGGCCGATCAGCAGGATGTTGCCCTTTTCGCTCTCCACGTCGTCCGGCGCCGCCAGAATGCGCTTATAGTGGTTGTAAACGCCCACGGCGATGGCCTTTTTGGCCTTTTCCTGGCCGATCACGTAGTCGTCCAGCCAGCCCTTCAGGATGTGCGGGGCCGGGATGTCCTTTAAGGTGAGCGCGGGCTCTTCCTTTTTCTTTTCCTTCTTCTTTTTGGCGGGCTTTTCCGCACTGCCGGTCTGTCCCGGGACGGACGGCTGGCCGAGCTTGGTCAGATCGATCATCCGCACGTTGAACGGCAGGTTGGAAAGATCCATGTTGGAAAAGTCCTGCTGCGAGATCATGTCCATGCTCTTTTGCATGCAGTCGCGGCAGAGCGTCAGCCCGCCGGGCATGTGGATCAGGTTGCCGGCGTCTTTGCCGCTTCGCCCGCACATGATGCAGCGTTCAAACTGGCGGGTATTGTCCGGATCGTCATCGTCCGCGCCGTCCTGCAGGCCGTCGTCCGCCTCGTCGTCTTCTTCCGCCGCCGACAGGGAGGTCTCCTGTTCGTCTTCCGTCTCTGTTACATTTTCATTTTCTTCTTCGGGGATGTTCTTTTCTTCGTCGTTCATGGTGCTCTCCCTGTTGTGTCGGTGATGAGATGAGATCCTTCGACTCCGCCTGCTGCGCAGGCTCCGCTCAGGATGACAGGTCGTCTGTTTCTGCTCCGCGCAGGATGACTAATTATCCGCGTTTTTTGCGCGGCCGCTTCTGTGCCGGTTCCGTGGTCTGACCGGCCGCGTCGGCTGCTGCCGGCTGTCCGGCGCTCTCCCGCGCCTTGCCGGCGCCCGCCTTCTTGGCGCTTTCCCAGGCAGCGTCGGCCTGCGCCTGCTCGCCCCGGTCCCGCATCAGCGTGGGCTTTAAATATTGTCCCGTGTAAGAGCGCATATCTTCCGCCACCTCTTCCGGCGTGCCGGTGGTCACCACGGTGCCGCCGCCGTCGCCGCCCTCCGGGCCCATGTCGATGATATAGTCCGCCATCTTGATCACGTCCAGGTTGTGTTCGATCACCACCACCGTGTTGCCGCCCTCCGACAGGCGCCGCAGGATGTCCACAAGACGGTGCACGTCCGCGAAATGCAGGCCCGTGGTGGGCTCGTCCAGAATGTAGAGCGTGCGCCCTGTGCTGCGCCGGCAGAGCTCCGTCGCGAGCTTCACGCGCTGCGCCTCGCCGCCGGACAGCGTCGTGGACGGCTGCCCCAGCTTGACGTAGGACAGGCCCACGTAGTCCAGCATCTGGATCTTGGTGCGGATGGACGGGACCGCGTCAAAAAAGTCCACCGCCTCGGCCACGGTCATGTCCAGCACGTCAAAAATGCTCTTGCCCTTATACTTCACTTCCAGCGTCTCGCGGTTGTAGCGCTTGCCCTTGCACACTTCGCAGGGCACGTACACGTCCGGCAGGAAGTTCATCTCGATCTTGATGATGCCGTCGCCCGAGCAGGACTCGCAGCGGCCGCCCTTTACGTTGAACGAGAACCGCCCCTTGGTATAGCCGCGGGTCCTGGCGCCCTGCGTGGACGCAAACAGGTCGCGGATCAGGTCGAACACGCCGGTGTAGGTGGCCGGGTTGGACCGCGGCGTGCGGCCGATGGGCGACTGGTCGATG
>CACZPX010000043.1 GCA_902783095.1 uncultured Lachnospiraceae bacterium | reverse complement strand
TCCAGACTGGAGACGCTCACCGCCCTGGCGGAACGCTACGACGGCTACGGCGAGAGCATCAGACGGGTGATGGACCGGCGCAGGGACCGGCCGGAGATCTGCGGCGTGGTGGCGGATATCATCCGCACCGAAAAGCAGTACGAGACGGCCATCGAGACGGCCCTGGGAAACCGCATCCAGAACATCGTCGTGACGCAGGAGCGCGCGGCCAAGGAACTGATCGAATATTTAAAGAAGAACCGCTACGGCAGGGCCACCTTCCTGCCGATGGACGCGGTGCGCGCGGACGGCGGCTTCAACCGCCGCGAGGCGCTGCGCGAGACCGGCGCGCTGGGGCTGGCCGCGGACCTGGTGCAGGCGGAGGCCCGGTACGCCGGGATCGTCTCCTCCCTGTTGGGCAGGACCCTGGTCGTGGACACCATGGACCACGCCACGGCCATCGCGCGCAAGTACGGCTACAGCATCAATATGGTCACGCTGGACGGCGAACATCTGACGCCCGGCGGCGCGATCACCGGCGGTTCCTTTAAGAGCAACGCCAACCTTCTGGGCCGCGGCCGTCAGATCGCGGACCTGAAGAAGGAGATGAAGAAATACGCGGAGGAGGCGGACGCCGTAAAGCGGCAGATCGCCGCTTCCGAAGACGCCCTGGCCAAAAAGACGCTGGAGGCGGACGCCGCAAACGAGGCGGTGTACGCGGTGCGCATCCGGGCGACGGAGCTTTCCGCCGCACAGAACCAGGCCCGCGCGGAGGCCGAACGTCAGCGCGAGGCCCTGCGGGAGGCGGAGGCGGCGCTCGCGGCCATAGACCGCCGGCTGCAGGACCTGCAGGAGAGCCGGGAGAAGGCGGAAAAGGAGACCGCCATCGCAAGGGCGCAGGACGAAAAGCACCGCAGCGAAAACGAGAACTATACGGCGCTTCTGGAAAAGCTGCGCGCGGAGCGCGTGGCCGTGGCGGAGGAGATCTCCGTCAAGCGGCAGGAGTACACCCGCCTGACGGAGCGGGACGCCTTCCTGCTGCAGAACATCCGCAGGCTCACGGCCGAGGCGGAGGATCTGCGGACGGAAAAGGAGGCGCTGGTAAGACGCGGCGATCCGGACGGCCTGCAGATATCGGAAAAGCTGGCGCAGCTGGACGCGGCCAAGGAGACGCTGGCGCAGGCCGAGGAGGCGATCCGTCAGAGCGGCTACCGCTTAAAGGGCGCCGTGGCCCGCAGGGACAATTTCAACCGCAGGCAGAAGGAGATGGTGGAAGAGCGCGAGAGCTCCAACGAGCGCATCTCCGCGCTGGAAAAGGACCTGTACCGCGTGCAGAACCAGCGGGAGCGGGCGCAGGAAGCCTTTGACGCGCTGGTGCAGAACATCTGGGACGAGTACGGCCTGACGCCTGCCGAGGCGGAGCATCTGCAGTACGACGGTGACCTGTCGTTAACTGAGCTGCGCCGCCGTATCAAACAGAAAAAGGCGGAGATCAAGGAGCTGGGCCCGGTCAACGTCAACGCCATCGACGAGGAAAAGGAAGTGTCGGAGCGCTACGAATTTCTGTCCGGGCAGTATACGGACCTGCTCGCCGCGCGCGACTCCCTGCTCTCCATCATTGAAGAGCTGGAAGCCGGCATGCGCAGGCAGTTTGAGAAGAATTTCAGGCAGATCCGCGCGGAGTTCAACGTGGTGTTCAACGACCTGTTCGGCGGCGGCGTGGCCGATCTGCAGCTGGTGCGCGGGGAGGGCCAGGACCTGCTGGACTGCGGCGTGAGCGTCATCGCGCAGCCCCCGGGCAAGAAGCTGCAGAACATGATGCAGCTCTCCGGCGGCGAAAAGGCCCTTACGGCCATCGCCCTGATCTTTGCGATCCAGAACCTGAAGCCCTCGCCGTTCTGCCTGGTGGACGAGATCGAAGCCGCGCTGGACGAGCCGAACGTGGACCGCTTCGCGGGGTATTTAAAGCGGCTGAAGGGCAATACGCAGATCATCGCGATCACGCACCGCCGCGGCACCATGCAGGCCGCGGAGACCCTGTACGGCATCACCATGCAGGAAAAGGGCGTGAGCATCCAGGTGTCCGTGGACCTGTCCGACCCGCAGTTCAACGACTGACCGAACCATATACAGGAGGTATCCCATGGCTGGTTTCTTTGCGAAATTAAAACAGGTCTTCAGTTTTTCGGAGATCGACGACGATTTTTACGACGAGCTGGAGGAGACGCTCATCACCTCCGACATCGGGGTCAACACCACGGAGGAGATCTTAGAGGAGCTCAAGGCCCTGGTAAAGGAAGAGAAGATCAAAAAGCCGGACGACTGCCGCGAGGCGCTGGCGCGGCTCATGAAGGAACGCATGCGTCCGGAAGAGGGCGCCTACGACTTTGAAAAGACCGACTGCGTGCTGCTGATCGTCGGCGTGAACGGCGTGGGCAAGACCACGTCCATCGCCAAGCTGGCGCATCTGTACAAGAGCGAGGGCAAAAAAGTGATCCTTGCGGCGGCGGACACCTTCCGGGCCGGCGCCATCGAACAGCTGGGCATGTGGGCGGACCGCGTGGGCGTGGACATGATCGCGCACACCGAGGGCTCCGACCCGGCGGCGGTCGTCTACGACGCAGTCGCGGCGGCCAAGGCCAGGCACGCGGACATGCTGATCTGCGATACCGCGGGCCGGCTGCACAACAAAAAGAACCTGATGGAGGAGCTCAAAAAGATCTACCGGATCCTGGAAAAGGAGTACAGCAGCGCCCACGTGGAGACCCTGCTGGTCCTGGACGGGACCACCGGCCAGAATGCGCTCTCCCAGGCGCGGGAATTCGCCCAGGCGGCAAACGTGGACGGCATCATCCTCACAAAAATGGAGGGAACGGCCAAGGGCGGTATAGGCGTCGCGATCGAGAGCGAACTGAAGTTGCGCGTCAAATACATAGGAACGGGCGAAAAAGTAGGCGATCTCAGCCGGTTTGACGCCGGAAAATACGTGGACAGTATTTTCACCGAACCGGTTAATTAAATTGACAATGAGAACGGAAGGTAGTATGATACAGGTGCCTGCGAAAGCGGACATCTGTATTTTCTTTATTTTTTAAAGTTGGGAGGAAGAAGATGATCAAGTATGTCATTAAGCGCCTACTGATCATGATCCCGACGCTCCTGGCAGTCATTTTCATCGTGTTCTTTATCACGAACATGACGCCGGGCGATCCCGGATCACTGATTTTAGGCCAGAACGCCAGCAAAGAGGACATCGCGAAAAAGAACGAAGAACTCGGCTTCTATGATCCCCTGCTCGTCCGTTACGGCAAGTACGTATGGGATCTGGTACACGGAGACCTTGGCAACTCCTGGAAGTCCGGACGTTCCGTCATGAAGGAAGTCCTCGGCCGACTGCCTGTCACGGCTACACTGGCCGCAGGCTCGGTTATCATCGGCATCATATTCGGCATCTCGCTGGGTATCATATCGGCAGTGAAGCAATACAGTATCACGGATATCATATTGACGATCATTGCCATGTTCCTGGCTTCGTTCCCCGGATTCTGGATCGGAATGATGCTGATCCTGCTGTTCTCCCTGGCGCTGGGCTGGCTGCCCGCGTTCGGCGTCGGCAGCTTCAAGCACTACATCCTTCCGTGGATCACGGCGGGCTGCGGCTTCATCGCCTCCCAGCTTCGTATGACGCGTACGTCCATGCTGGAGTGCATCCGCGCCGACTACATGCGTACGGCCAGAGCCAAGGGCCAGAAGGAGTTTAAGGTCATCACCCGCCACGCGCTGCGGAACGCCCTGCTCCCCATCATCACCCTGGTCGGCATGGAGTTCGGTTCCATGCTGGGCGGTACCGTTACCATCGAATCCGTTTTCTCCCTGCCCGGTGTCGGCAGCATGATCATTGAAGCCATCCGCCTGAAAGACGTGCCGCTGATCCTCGGCGGAACCATTTCCCTGTCCATCCTGTTCACGGTCGTTATGGTTATCGTGGATATCCTGTACGCCTTCGTCGATCCTCGTATCAAGGCGCGCTATACGAAATAAGCGGGGAGGTGAGTACAAATGGCAAA
Source organism: uncultured Lachnospiraceae bacterium (assembly GCA_902783095.1). Lineage (GTDB taxonomy): Bacteria > Bacillota > Clostridia > Lachnospirales > Lachnospiraceae > UBA3774. The sequence continues at coordinate 2,400 of CACZPX010000043.1, read as the reverse complement.
TACTGTTGTTGATATCAAAAAAACGACAAAGAAAAAGAGCCAGTTCGGTGAGATCTGGCACCGGTTTAAAAAGAGCAAGGCTGCCTTTGCCGGCCTGATCATTTTTACGCTGATCCTGCTCGTCGTCATCTTCGCGGACGTGATCGTGGACTACGACGTCTCCATCACGCAGAACATCTCGCAGCGTCTGCAGCATCCGGGCGGAGACCACATCTTCGGAACGGATAACTTCGGCCGCGACATCTTTGCCCGTATCATCCACGGCTCCAGAGCGTCCCTGTTCATCGGCGTGGCCGCCGTGGCTGTCGCCGTTGTGATCGGCGGTATCCTGGGCGCCATCGCAGCCTACTACGGCGGCATCACGGACAGCATCATCATGCGCGTGTCGGATACCATCATGTGCATCCCGTTCATGCTGCTGGCTCTGACCGTCGTGGCGGCCCTGGGCACCAGCATGATCAACGTGATCATCGCCATGACCATTTCCAGCGTGCCCCGCTACATCCGAATCGTGCGTGCGGCCATCCTTCCGATCCTCGGCCAGGACTACGTGGAAGCGGCGCACTCGGTCGGCAGCGGCGACGCGCACATCATTTTCCGTCACATCCTGCCGAACGCGCTCGGCCCGATCATCGTTCAGACGACGATGTCCATCGGCAGCCAGATCATCAGCGCCGCTGGCTTAAGCTTCCTGGGCATGGGCATTCAGCCGCCTACGCCTGAGTGGGGCGCCATGCTGAACGAGGCGAAGGTCTACATGCTGACGCATCCGTACATGGTCATCATCCCCGGCATCGCGATCGGCCTGACCGCACTGTCGATGAACCTGATGGGCGACGGTATCCGTGACGCCATGGATCCCAAGCTGAAGGACTAAGTCAGGGAGGTACGAACAATGAGTGAAAATACCGAAGTCAAAAACGTAAAGAACGACAACGTCCTTGAAGTCAAGGACCTGAGCGTCATCTATAAGACGGACGAGCGTACCGTGTACGCCGTGAGCCATATCAACTTTGCCCTGAAGGAGAGAGAGGCCATCGGCCTGGTGGGCGAGACCGGCGCCGGCAAGACCACCACGGCCCTGTCCATCATGCGGCTGCTGCCGGAACGTACCGGCAAGGTCACCGGCGGCGAGATCCTGCTGCACGGCGAAAACCTGCTGGACTTCCCCAAGGACCGCATGCGTATGGCCCGCGGCGAGCAGATCTCCATGATCTTCCAGGATCCCATGAGCGCCTTAAACCCCGTTATCTCGGTTGGCGACCAGATCCTTGAGTCCCTGGAGATCCACAACCATGACAACAAGACCAAGGCCGAGCTGGACGCCCGTGTGGACGAGCTGTTTGAGCTGGTAGGCATTCCCGCCAACAGAAAGGTCGAGTATCCGCACCAGTTCTCCGGCGGCATGAAGCAGCGTATCGTTATCGCCATCGCTCTGGCCTGCGAGCCGGAGGTGCTGATCGCCGACGAGCCCACCACCGCCCTGGACGTGACCATTCAGGCGCAGGTGCTGGCGCTGATGGAAGAACTCCGCGACAAACTTGGCATGGCCATGATCATGATCACGCACGACCTCGGCATCGTGGCCGAGACCTGCGACAAGGTGGCCGTTATGTATGCCGGAGAGATCATCGAGATGGGCTCTCTGGTGGATATCTTCGAAGGCGAGAATCATCACCCTTACACGGTCGGCCTGTTCAACGCCATCCCGAACCTGGAAGTCGAGACCGAGCGCCTGTCGCCGATCGACGGCATGATGCCCGACCCGGCGGACCTTCCTCCGGGATGCAACTTCGCACCGCGCTGCCCTTATGCGACGGATGCCTGCAATGCGGGGACTCCTGAAGCGGTCGAGGTCAATCCGGGTCACACGATCGCCTGCTTAAGATTCAGGGAGGGAAAGTAAATGGCTGATTTAATCCGTGCAGTTGAATTATCAAAGTATTTTGAAGTCGGTAAGAACAGATTTCTGCATGCCGTGGACCACGTCAACTTCTCCATCCCGGAAGGACAGACGATGGGCGTCGTGGGCGAGTCCGGCTGCGGCAAGTCCACGCTGGGCCGCGTGATCCTGGGCCTTCTTCCCGCCACGAGCGGCGAGATGTACTACAGGGACAAGAACATCATCGGCATGCCCAAGCAGCAGTTCAAGGAAGTCCGCCATGAGACGGCCCTGATCTTCCAGGACCCGTTCTCCAGTCTGGACCCCCGTATGTCCGTGTACCAGATCATTTCCGAGCCGCTGGTCGTGAACAAGGTCTTCAAGACCAAGCAGGAGCAGTTCGACCGCGTCAAGGAGCTGATGGATACCGTAGGCCTGGCGGATCGTTTTATCAACGCCTATCCGCATGAGATGGACGGCGGCCGCCGCCAGCGTGTCGGCATTGCCCGCGCCCTGGC
>CACZPX010000042.1 GCA_902783095.1 uncultured Lachnospiraceae bacterium | reverse complement strand
CTCCTTATCAAACAATCTTTCTATTTATAACCCGACCCCGCGGTCCCGGTCAATGCCTTTTCGTTTAAAAGAGGCCGCGGGGCGGAACAGGCCGCAGTCTGACGCTCACGGCAGAGGTCCCTGCGGACGGCGCCTCAGGCCAAACGACAAAGATCGCCTATACGGTGAACAACAGCGGCGACGCCACGTGGAAAGTGGGGACGCTGGTACATATCGAACGGCTGAAGGAAGACGGGACCGCCGAAGAACTCTCCTTTGATTCGCCGTTTGCGCCGCCATCGACCGTACTGAAGCCGAACGCAAAGCTTTCCGCGGATCACGATCCCGGGCAGGTTCTGGAGCCGGGCAGCTACCGTTTTTCCCTGGTGTTGGAGAATACCGCCTCCGGCGAGGCCGTATCGCTTTCGGCGGAATTTCAAATCGACTGAGGTCCTGTCCCGGTCATTTCCCGATATAAAAAGTGCTTTACTGGATGGCAGCGCGCGGCTGTCTCCGTAAAGCACTTTTCATTTTTCAGTTGTTTTCCGCGGATCAGCTGACCACGTTCACGGGCGTCCCGTTAAAGAAGCCCTGCACATCGTCTTTGATGATGGACAGCAGACGCTGCCTGGTCTCGTAGCCCTTCCAGCCCATGTGCGGCGTGAGGATCACGTTCTCCATGGTATACAGCGGATTGTCCTGAGCCGGCGGCTCCGTTTCCTGCACGTCCAGACCGGCGCCGGCAATGCGGCCGGCCTGCAGCGCCGCGATCAGCGCAAGCTCGTCTATCAGCGCGCCGCGGGACGTATTGATGATAAAGGCCGTGGGCTTCATCTTTTCAATGGCCGCCGCGTCGATGATGTGCTTCGTCTGCGGCGTGAGCGGGCAGTGCAGCGACACGTAATCGCTCTGTGCAAGCAGGGTGTCCAGATCCACGTAGCGGACGTTTTCACTGTCTTCGCCCGGATGGCGCTTATAGATCAGCACGTTCATGCCCAGGGCCAGGGCGATCTTTTTGACCTCGTTGCCGATGTTGCCGCAGCCGATCAGGCCGATGGTCTTGCCGTTTACCTCCTGGTGCGGCACCAGAATGTGCTCGGTAAAGTTGCGGCGGTCGCCGCGCTCCAGCATGCGGATCTGGGTCTGCATGGTGCTGGAGAGGTTTAATAGGAACATTACGGCGGTCTGCGCCACGCGCTGCGAGCTGTAGGCCGGGATGTTGGTCACGGTGATGCCCTTCGCGCGGGCCGCGGCGATATCGATGTTGTTAAAGCCCGTGCCGGCCTCGCAGATGAGCTTGACGCTGTCCGGGAACTGCGCGATCAGGTCCGCCGGGACCGGCAGCTCCTTGGTCACGATCGCGGCTGCGCCTTGAATGCGGGGCAGGAACTCCTCCGGGGCGGTGGCGTCATAGACCACGGTCTCCGGGCTTAAACAGGAAAAGTCCATGCTGCCGTCGTAGTTCATCTTGCCGGCATTCATCACTACTACTTTCTGATTCATTGTGTTTCCTTTCCGGGACGGCGGCGCCGTTCCATGTTGTGATCTTAGCTAAAAAGACTGAAAGCCCTGCCGGGCCTGCTGCTTCCCTTAGCTCAAAAAGCTCCGCTTAGCTCCGCTTTTTTCGCTAAGCTGAAGGCCCTGCCGGGCCTGACGTTTTTGCTTCGCAAAACCGTCGTAATTGCTGCGCAATTACTTCAGCTTATATTGTGTCTCATACAGTTCCGTATACACGCCGCCGGCGCCTACGAGTTCGTCATGGGTGCCGCGCTCCACGATCTGGCCGTCTTTTAGCACCAGTATCTCATCTGCCGCCAGGATGGTGGAGAGCCGGTGCGCGATCAGGATGGCCGTACGCTCTTCGATCAGCGGGTCGATCGCGTCCTGGATCTTGCGTTCGGAAATGGAGTCCAGGGCGGAGGTCGCCTCGTCAAAGATCAGCAGGGCAGGATCATGCAGCAGCACCCGTGCGATGGAGATGCGCTGTTTTTCGCCGCCGGAAAGCTTTAAGCCGCGGTTGCCCACCACGGTGTCAAAGCCCTTTTCCTGCGCCTGGATGTAGTCGTAGATGTTGGCCTTTTTACAGGCCTCCACCAGCTCCGCTTCCGTGGCGTCCGGCTTGACGTACAGCAGGTTGTCGCGGATGGTCCCGTTGAACAGGTAGGTCTCCTGCGTCACGATGCCGATGTTCTTTCGCAGATAGTGCAGGTCCAGCACCTTCACGTCGCGGCCGTCAAAGAACACCGTGCCCTTCTGCGCGTCGTACAGGCGCGGGATCAGGTTGATCATGGTGCTCTTGCCGCTGCCGGACGGCCCCACGATGGCCACGGAGTGCCGCGGCTTTAAGAAGAAGTTCACGTCTTTTAAGATGGGCTTGCCCGCCTCGTAGGAGAAGCCCACGTGGCGGAATTCCACGCTGCCGTAGGACTTTTCGGGAACGATGGGGTGCTCGGGGTTTTTGATCTCCGGCTCCATGTCAAAGTAGTCGAAGATGCGGGTGAACATGGCCATGGACCGCAGCCAGTCCACCTGGATGTTGAGCAGGGAGTTGACCGGCCCGTACATGCGGCCAAGCAGGGCCACCAGCACGGTGATGTCACCCACGGACAGGTCCGCGCCGTGTCTGATCATCAGAATGCCGCCTGCCAGATACAGCAGCATGGGACCCACGTTGGTGATGGTGGACATGATCACGCGGAACCACCGTCCGGCCATGCTCTCGCGGATGTTGAGCTTTACCATCTCCCGGTTTACGCCCTCGTATTTCTGATACTCCTCGTCTTCCTTGCAGAAGAGCTTCACCAGGGTCTGCCCGCTCACGGACAGGGTCTCGTTTAAGATGCCGTTCATGCGGTCGGAGCACTCCTGCGACTCGCGCGTGAGCGTCCAGCGCTGTTTGCCCGCCGCCCGCGTGGGGATGGTAAACAGCGGCACGATGGCGATGCCCACCAGCGCCATGATCCAGTTTTTCTGGAACATCGCCACCAGTGCCACGATCAGCGTGATGCTGTTGGACAGGATGCTGGTGAACGTATTGGTGATCACCGACTGCACGCCCGAGATGTCGCTGGTCATGCGGGTGATGATCTCGCCCTGGTTGTTCACGGTAAAAAACCGCTGGCTCATGCGCTGCAGGTGGCGGTACATCTGGTTGCGCATGTCAAAGGTGATGTGCTGCGCGATCCAGGAATTCAAGTAGCTCTCCGCCACGCCAATCAGGCTGGAGATCAGATAGGCCCCGAAGGTCAGCAGGATGAACAGGATCAGCTTCCCGAAATCCTTCGCGATCAGGCCCTCGTCAATGATCTTGCCGGTAAAGATGGAGGGCAGCATGCCCATCACCGAGGAGATGACAATGCACACCAGCACCACCGCCAGCTGCTTCCAGTAGGGCTTCAGATACGAAAAGACGCGCTTTAGGAGTCCCTTCGTGATCTTCGGCATGTTCTTTTTTTCTTCTTCTGTCAGATACCGGCCGCCGGGGCCTCCCATCGGGGGCATAATGCTCTCGCTCCCTTCTTCATGCATACAGGGCAGACGCCGTCCGTTCTGGGACCGGTGCCTGCCCATTCGTTTTCCTTACTGTCCGGAAGCCTTCAGATACACCGCCAGCTCGCACTCCAGCGCGATGTCCAGCATGCGCTCGTCGATGCGGAACAGCGGCGAGTGATGCGGGTTGTAGGTGCCCTCATCCTCCGGATTGGAAGCGCCCACGTTGTAGAAGCAGCCGGGCTTTTCCAGCGCGTAGTAGGCAAAGTCCTCGCCGCCCAGGCCCGCCTCGGACGTGCCGGGCTCATAGCCCAGTTCGCTCACGGCCTCGCGCACCAGCTCGCACTGCGCGTGCTGATTGATGGTGGCGGGATAGCCCAGCATCACTTCTGTATCGCAGGTCAGACCCCAGCCCTCACAGATGGCAGAAGCCACCTTTTCGATGCGGTCCAACAGCGGTACGGAGAGCGCGTTGTTGTGCACGCGCACGTTGCCGCCTATGCGGGCCTCCGCCGGGATGATATTCGGCGCATCGCCGGCATGCATGTAATTGACGGTGATGGTCGCGGCTTCCAGCGGATCGATCTTTTCGGACTTGATCTGTTCGATCGCGCTGATGATCATCGCAGCCACCGGCACCGGGTTCAGGGCCTTGCTGGTATTGGAGCCGTGGCCGCCCTTGCCGTGGATACGTACCTCAAAGGTGCTGGACGCCGCAGAGACGGG
>CACZPX010000041.1 GCA_902783095.1 uncultured Lachnospiraceae bacterium | reverse complement strand
GTGATCCCCCTTTGGCCCAAATGCTCCTTCAGTCTGGCACGGATCCTGGTCAGCCTCACCGACACGTTTTTCTCCGACAGGCCGGTCTTTCCGGCCAGGTCCCTGTAGCTTTCCGACAGGTAATAACGGCTCACGAACAACACCCGGTCCAGCTTGCTCTGCCGGTCCAGGAACTCCTCTATGGCCGCGGTCAGTTCCTTCCCCTCCAGCGCGGCTTCCACGCTGTCGTTTGCGGGCAGGAAGTCGTCCACCTCCTCCAGGGCAACGTCGTAGTTGCTGTTGCGCTTTTCCGCCGCGTTGTAGCGGTAGCGGTTGATGCTGATGTTGCGTGCAAGCCGGCAGATGTAGCTGATCAGCGCCTGCGGCCGCTGCGGCGGGATGCTGTTCCAGAGCGCGAGGTAGGTGTCGTTGGCACACTCTTCGGCGTCCGCGGCGTTGTTTAAAACGTTCATCGCCACCCGGCGGATGAGCGCCCCGTACTGTGCCGTCACTTCCGAGATCGCTGACTCGGACCGCGCGACAAATAATTCCACGATCTTGTTGTCGTCCATAGCTGTTCTCCTGTGTCTCTGTCTATAGTGTCGGTTTCCGAAGCGGTGATGCTACTTCAGTTTATTAATGATCTGCTTTCTTTTTGAAATTCATGACGAAAATGGCGAAGAGCACCAGCACGATGCCCAAAATGCCTACCGGGCCCAGCGCCTCTCCGTAGAGGATCACGCCCAGAAGGGTGGCCACCACCACCTCGATGGAGGCGATCACCGGCACGCGGCTGCTCTCGGTGATGAGGTGCAGCCCCATGTAGTAGACCGTATAGGCCGCCGCGGTGGCGACCAGGCCAAAGAGCACGCCCCAGAAGATCATGGGGCCGTCGATCGTTACGCCGCCGCTCCAGGGCTGCATCCAGATCCCCAGAAACAGGGCCGCGAACAGAAAACTGTAGAGATTCACCACGTAGGGGCTGTCCCCGTCCGAGGCAAATTTCCACACGATCGGCGCCAGGCCGTAGCAGACGCCGGAGCCTATGCCGAACAGGATGCCGCTTACGGCCAGCGTCTTTAAGTCGAATGCGCCGTTGGTCACCGTGAGCACCGAGCCGACGATGCTGATCAGAATGCCCAGCGCCTTTCTGCCCGTCAGCCGTTCCTTAAAAAAGAGCATGGAAAAGCACATGGTAAAGACCGGCGCCAGGTACAGCAGCACCACGCTGGAAGAAAGCCCTATGGTGTTTACGGCAATGGTATAGCAGATATTGGTCAGGCCGTGGCAGACCACGCCGAAGGCCGCGCACACGAGCAGGGTGCGCCGTCCCACCTTCAGGCTCTTTGCGCCGCCCTTTATCAGGCACACCGGGATCATCAGCACGAAGGCCGACGTCTGCCGCAGAAAATTGGTCACGTCCGTGCTTGCGCCCACCCGGTTCAGTTCCTTCACGAACATGCCGATGGTGCCCCACAGCACGCCGGCCAGAAAGATCAGCGCGCCGCCCAAAAAGCCCCTGTTCTTTTTCATTCCCAGTCTCCTTCGATATCCTCCGGGACGGCGCCCGCGGATACCTCTTCTTCTTTTGTACGTCTGCTGCTCTTTAAGCGCCGGTAGGCCGCGGCGCTGCGGGAGGCCTCCTCTCTGGAGATCTCCTCGTTCGGCGCGTAGCGGGCCAGCACGTACAGCTCGCGCAGCTCGGCCAGCGCCTCCTCCGGAAAGTCGTGCGCGGCCAGCGTCACGGTCTCCTGGGTGGTGGTCCCTTTTCCGATCTCCACACCGCGTTTTCCGGCTTCCTTCAAAAAGCGCGCATAATCGTAGCGGATGGCTTCCCGCGGGTTGAACGGCCGAAACCGCGGCAGCCCCCTGCGTCTGGGAGCCTCGCTCTCGGTCACGCCCTGCTCCTCCGTGTAACCGCCCTCCTCGCGCTTTGCGCGGCGCTTGCCCAACAGCTTATACAGCAGGTAGCAGACCGCCGCGATCACGACGATCACCAGCAGCACCTTGCCGATCACGGCCAGGATCTCGCCCAGCATGCTGCCGGTCACCGTCTCTTCTATGATGCCGGCGCCGTCGGCCGCGCTCTCCGCTTCCTGCATCTCCACCTCCTGGCCCATGCCGGAGGGGACGAACAGTTTTTTGATGATCCAGCCGATGCCGTAGACGATGTAGCCGAACCCGGTGGCAAAGAGCGCCAGACCCGGCCCGATCACGTATTCATATAAAAGTTCAAAGCCCTTTACCAGAAGCTCCGGCAGCCGTCCCACCGTACACAGCAGCGTAAAGGCCGCAAAGCCGAGCGCCGCCAGGATCTGCGTCTTCTTTTTGGACTCCGGCGTGCGCAAAAAGCGCAGCAGCCAGATCATGGAATACAGCATGATGATGATATACGGCACCGCTGCGGACAGGGCCGGTACGGCGGAATCCGGCACAAAAAAGCCCAGCGCGATGACCGGCAGGATCTTCATGAACAGCCGGCTCTCATGCGCAAAGGACATGCGGTCCGTCTCCACGCGGTCCGTCCACATGCTCACGGCCAGATAGACGTAGGGAAACAGCAGAAATACCACGTCCGGCACCGGCGTGTCGGTAAAGACCACCGCAAGCGGGATCACAAAGGCGATGCTGCGCACGGGCTTCGGCAGCCGCTCAAACCGGCGCAGGACGATGTCCGCCGCGATCATTCCGGTCAGCAGCAGAAAGCCCGTCATGGGCAGCCTGCCGGTAAAGCAGGCGTAGTAAAACCCGACCAGCGTAAAGAAACAGGAAAGGTCGAACGTCAGTTTAAACAGCTCGATCATGGTCCCACTCCTCTCCGACGATCAGCGCGGCGCGCCGGCCCGTGCGGGCCTGCATGTCCGCGGCAGCCTTTGCCGCAAGCTCCGAGGCGTGCGGCACCACCAGCACGAATTCCTGGCCGCGCTCCACGCCGCGGATACAGTCGTTGATCAGCGCCTCCTGGTGGCAGGTGGTCATGTCCGTGAGCCGCCCCAGCGCGTCCAGCAGCGTGACGAAATTCCGGCTCTGCACCGTGCAGGAAAAGCTGCGGTCGATGTACAGGCCGTAGGGCGACGAATTGGTGTAGAACACCGCGGTGATACCCTTTTTGGTGAGTTCTTCGCAGATGCTGCGCACCAGGCCGCAGCAGATATCCAGCAGGTCCGTGCCGATGCGCTCCCGGTCCGGCAGGCACAGGATCACGCGGCAGGCCTCTTCCCTGGTGTATTCAAACTCCCGCACCATAAGCTGCCCGCGGCGCGCCGTCTGCGTCCAGCTGATGCTCCGCACCGGGTCGCCCGGCACGTACTCGCGCATGCCGGTGGTCAGGATCGGGTCCTGCAAAAGGTACCGGCGCGATACCATATCGCCGATCAGGCCGGTGAGCGCCTTTTTCAGGCGTTCCCCGCCCACGCGCGCCGGGAAGACCACGATGTCGTGGATCTCCGGGTAGAGCTGCGTCTGTTCGTTTATGCCTATAAAATCGCCGCGGTATACGCGCGCTCCCAGCATGCGGAAGCAGCCGCGGCGGTCGATGCGGACCTCCATGGTCCGGGTGACGCGCTGTCTGCGCTTTAGAGAAAAGATCTGCGTGGCGATCCGCTCCGACGTGACGTGTCGGATCTTGGACGGGACGGGCAGTTCCATCTCCTGCGGGTAGCGGACCTCCGCCCGCACAAAGCCGATGGGGATCCGCCCCGTGTTCTCCGCGGTCACACGGACGTTAAACGGGACCGACGGTTCCGTCCGGTCGGTCTCGCTCTCCGAATGAAAATTGACGTGCCGCAGCGCGTCCCGCCAGGTGTACCATTCCAGCAGGCCTGTCAAAAGCAGCACGCAGGCCAGAAGCTGTATCATGCCTTCCGCTCTTCCGTGGGCACCCCCACATTCTCTAACAGACGCGCGATGAGCGTCTCTTCTTCCTTCATATTCCCCGCGTTGTCGGTCTGGATGCGGTGTGCCAGCACCGGCACCGCCATGGCCTTTACGTCCTCCGGCTGCACGTATGAGCGGCCGGCCAGGGCCGCGTTGGCCTTGGACGTGCGGTACAGCGCGATCGCGCCGCGCGTGGACACGCCGGTGCGGATGCTGCCGCCCATGCGGGTCTGCTCGATGATGTCCATCAGGTAGGCCTCCACGTCCGGCGCCATGGTCACCTCGTCGATCTGCGCCTTTAAGGCCGCCGTCTCCTCGTCGGTGACAAGTCTGGTCAGCTTTTCCACGGCGACGGTGGTGTCCTCGGCGCGCAGCACGGCCAGCTCGTCCGCGCGGGCGGGATAGCCCATGGAAAGCCGCATCAGAAAGCGGTCCTTCTGGGCCTCCGGCAGCGGGAAGGTACCGTAGGATTCCAGCGGGTTCTCCGTGGCCATGATCATGAACGGCTCCGCCATGGGATAGGTGGTGCCGTCCACGCTCACCTGGTGCTCCGCCATGGCTTCCAGCAGGCTGGACTGGGTGCGCGGCGTGGCGCGGTTGATCTCGTCGCCCAGCACCATGTTGGCAAACACAGGGCCCGGCCGGAAGGTAAAGTCCCCGGTCTTCTGGTCGTAGATGTTCAGGCCGGTCAGGTCGGACGGCAGCAGGTCCGGCGTAAACTGCACGCGGCGGAAGCTGCCGCCGGTGACGGCCGCGAACGCGCGCAGCAGCATTGTCTTGCCGGTGCCGGGAACGTCCTCCAGCAGGATATGGCCGGAGCACAGATAGCAGATGAGGACCTTTTCGATCACCTCGCGCTTGCCGATGATGATCTTTTCGCAGCCCTCTATGACGCGGTTTTTGTAGTCGGTAAATAACTTCAGATCCATGAAAATACCTCGGATTGCAAAAACAGATGCAGGTATTATAGCAGATTACCGCAGAATTACAAAGACCGCGCGAAAAAAAGCGTATGCAAAGGGCTGCCGCACATGGACATGCGGCAGCCTCTGTAAAGACACACTTTATTTTACTTTGACCGACGGTGCAGAACACAATACACAGGCTGCACACCTTGAGACATTTTTTATCTAAAAGGGAGCTCAAACCGCCCCCTTTATAACATTTTTCTAATACCTCTTTAATCTGTTCCGGCTTCTTCTGAATCGCGTTGCTCGACCTTTTTTATTCCTTCTCTATACTCCTCTAAATCCAGCGTGCTTTGCGCCAAGCGATTCTTATCACCCTTAATGATGGTAAGTGTGAAGTTAATTACGAAGAAAATATCCACAAATAGAAGTACGCCTAATATTGCTGCGAGCTTCTTTACTAGATCCTTAAGGCCAAAACTATCTGGAATAACTATTCCTGCTAGCAGTATCGGTATTATTAAAACTGCAATGACTTGGGTTCTTTTATCCCGCCTCAGTTTCTGTTCCCTAGCATCCCGGCTTCTTTCCAAAGCCTGCCATTTGGTTCTTCTCTCCGCTTGAATCTGCTCTATATTCTGCCGGCATGCTGCAAGCTTTTCTTTTGAATCTCTCCAAGCTACAATATTTTGAAATCGATTTACCGCATCGCTATAACCGCCTATGCTGCCCCACTGCATCAGAGCTACTGCCTGGTTATATATCTGATCACATCTTTCATTTTCCTTAGAAGCGGTATTATAAAGCTGCAGTTTCCGAACAGTATCCGTATTACCAAAGCGAACAGCCTTCTGATAATTGCCGCTTCGTTCAAGACCGGTAGTACAGTCTGCCAGCTCCTGTACCTTCCTCACACGCATTTCTGCCATCAGTTTCCCTAAATAGGCCGTTCCATTCTCCGGGGCTTGATCCAGCACCCGCTCGCAGTATTCGTCAGCCTGCTTAAAGTCACCGTCCTCCAAAAACATGAACGCGCGTTTCAGCAGCGGTTCAATATTACGTATCCTGGCATCACCTATGGAAGACGCACTCTGAGCGCCCTGATTGTCTGCTCCCGCAATCTTCTTGATCCCCCGGATCAGATCCTGCATAAAGCCAAGCTTTCCCATATCCAACGCCTGCAGATGAGAAAACTCCTCCGGCAGATCGTAGGGATCCATATCTTTATAGGCAGGGATCAGGACCTTCTTCCCCTTGCTCTGCTTTACCAGCGCCAGATAACGGCTCCACTCGTTTTTCACCCAAACCGCATTGAAATGCTCCGGTTTTGTGCCCAGAACCACCATCACCTTTGCACTGTTTAACGCTGCAAAGATGTACGGTTCATATGCCGAACCCAGCTTATCCTCCAAGGTGATGCGGGCGAAGAAGGTTTTTAAGCCTTCCTGCTGCAGCTGATGATACAGGTCGGTTGCCAGCACGGAGTCCGGTGTGCGCCTGCCGTTCTGATCCGTCTCCTTATAGCAGATGAAGACGTCAAACGGTGCCTCCTTCTGCGAGATCTGCAGGATCCCTTTCTGGATCTCGTTGATCTGCGCGGCCTCTTCCTCATACAGCTGCCGCTGTGCCTCATCCGCATACCGGATTGCCTGCTTGTAATTGTCGTCGTCAAAAACGGACGTAAACTGCGTCCGGTTGATGGTCGGGATCCTCCGTTTTGTTGCCGGATCCTCCACATATTCGATACCGTAACGGCACAGCACCAATGACCAGTAGGTCTCTGCATCCGTCGGATCTTCACCTAAGATCTGTTCATAGATGCCGGCCGCTTTGTCGTATTCGTTGTTGCGGCGGTAATGGCTTGCCCTGTCATAAAGGTTCGCAGTCCGCTCATCGCTCAGCTTCGGCAGCGTCTGCCGGGTTTTGCAGTAACTGCAGACCCCGACGGTATCTCCTGCTCTGTATTCAAGTTCTCCGCCGCACATCTTGCATCTAATCACACTCATTCCGATTTACCTGCCTTTTCCAGCTACAGCGATCCCGTTGCGTTCCGCCAGAACATTCCGTGCGTCTCTGCACAGCTGCATGGCTGCCGCATTATCTCCGGTACGCAAAGCCTGTCCTATTTGCCCCAGCAGCTGCTCCAGCTGCATTTCCTGCATTACAGCCGCTGTGCTGCTGACCGGATCGCTGCTGCGAAGATCTTCCGCCAGCTTTTTCAGTTCAGCACCCGCATCGTCATTTCCAAACTGTTCGGCGAGAACTTCCGCTCTTGCGCGCAGCCCGATCATTATCTGTGTATTGATTTTCTGGCCGGCGTCCTGTCTCTCGATCTCGTCCCGGGTCGCATCCGTGGCTACCAGACCGATAACAGCCAATGCGAACAAAATGATGCAGACGACTACACCGACCCACGCCGGCAGGAAAGATAGCCCCATCAGCAGAAAGCTGACGATCAGCTGGCAGGCAGTATAAATCAGCGCAACTCTTACGATTGGGAAACCATAAAACTTACTCGTCACCGTGCGTTTTCCCTGAAAGGCGACCATCACACCCGCTGTTCCGAGACCGATCCCCACCAGTCCAAAGGCAAACCCCAGCCAGAAGGTCCCCGTATGGTTAAATGGGATCACAAACGAAAGGACCAGATAAACCATCAGTACCATACCCAGCACCAGCAGGCTGCGAATCCCCTGTTTCTTCATTCGTTCGTCCCCCCTCATTTACAGAATTTCTGCCAGCAGCTTATTCTTTGCCTGTTCAAAGGCTTCTTCCGAAAGCAGGCCGTTTTCCTTCATCAGGCGCAGCTTTTTGATCTTTTTCTCAAATTCTGCCATTTCATCTACGACAGGCGCTTCTGCCTGTTTTGCCGGTTCTGCCGCAACAGGCGCCGCCTCTGCGTCGGGACTGCCAGTGGGATTCATCCCCTGCAGCATTTCGCCGATCTGCGGCACAATGGCCTTGGCCGCTGCCATGCCGACTCCCAGACCAAGCATATCTCCCACTACACCGCTTCCGCCTGTCCCACCAGACGCGGCTGACCCCATGTTGCCGATCCCTTCCGCATATGCTTTCTGCACTTCTGTCGCAAAGACATCTTTTTGGTTATATCCCTTTAACTGCATTTCCTGCGCTTCGATCTGCGCCATCTGAAGCTTTCTGTCCAGTTCCAGCTGTATCCGGATCCGTTCGGCCTCGGTCTCGCCGAGCGATTCCGCAACCTTCCGCCGCCCTTCCAACTGTGCTTCCAGGACTTGCGTCTCACCCTTTTCGGCTACCAATCCGCGGCGCGCTGCCTCCCTGGTCTTTTCTGCTTCCGTCTGAGCCAGCATGATTTCAGTCTCCGTTGCAATACTGGCCTTTCTCAGGTTCTTTTTGCGGAGATCAATGATCGTTTGAAGAGAATCGTATCCCAACTCGCCCTTTTCGGGGAGAACAATTCCCTGAACCAGGAATTCTGTGATTTCGATTCCGTAATCATCAAATCGAGGCTGTAAAACGGCCTTCATGGCATTGGACAGGCGCACCCGCTGCAGATCAAACTGAAGAATGTCTATCTGCTCTAAAGCAATGGCAGACGCAAGTTTTGTAGAGACCTCAACCTGTATAATACTGCGGAAATAGTCACGGATATGGCTGTCCCCATCCTCCATCAGATCCCTCCGGGAGAGGCCGCCGGTCGTTCCCACCAATTTAAGCAGAATACGCCGTGCATCTTTTATCCGGAAGTTCAAAAGTCCCCGCGTACCGATCTGAAGCGGCGCCTCCGTGAGCGGATCGATAAACGTGACCTTGTCCGGTGTGCCCCACTTGACGGCCATCTGATTGGCCATATTGAAGAAATAGACTTCCGAATGGAACGTTCCTTCTGTATCTGTGGGAAGTTTATAGATCTGTTCAAAAACGGGAAGCTGTTGGGTCTCCAGCGTATAACGCCCCGCCTTGAAACGATCCAGTGCCTGACCGTCGCGAAAGAAGATCGCCTCCTGCGATTCATGTACGATCAGCTGAGACCCCATATTAAAATCTTCTATCGGATGCTTCCACACCAGCGTATCTGCATCCCCTTCGTATTTGATGACGCTGGCAAGCCCGTCGTGTTTGATCTCCTCCATTTTGAGACGTTCCTGTACGTCATTCTCAAAGTCACAGACAGGACATACGTATGCGTGTGCCGTTTTGGATACCCGAAGCCGGATCCCGCACTGACCGCAGGAAAACTCTGCCAGCTCGAGCTGCTCCTGCAGCGTGTTGATGGGATTGCCGCATATCGGACATACGGCAGCCTCTCCTTTTGTCTGGTCAAATACAACAACGTTTCCGCAATGCGGGCAGGTCCTGCTGGCCATCCTGTTCGTGCGGAC
>CACZPX010000040.1 GCA_902783095.1 uncultured Lachnospiraceae bacterium | reverse complement strand
GAGCCTGCCCGTGCGCACGTTCATGCCGACCGCGCCGACGCAGCGCTTTGTACCGCGATCTTCCGTTATTTCGTCATTTTCCGCCATGAGCAGGGCCGTCGCCTCGGTCCGGTCAAAGATCCGCACGCCCAGCCGTCTGCACTCCTTTTCCAGCGCGGGCTTAAAGGTGGAACCCCACACCCGCAGCGTAAAGCGGTTGGTATAGTCGTAGGCATAGAGCAGTTTCGTCGTTTCGTCGCGGAAGGCTGCGCCGGCAAATTCGTCTTCCGTATCGCGGATCTTGCCGCCGAAAGACTCCACGTCCAGCATGCGGTCCCAGCCCTCGCGGCATTCTATGTAGTGCGCGATGCCGTTGGAATACGGTGCCTGCTCGTGCACGTAAGCCTCCGCCAGCTTCTTTGCCGACACGCGGCTCCCGGGATTGGTGGCGGCGTTTTCCCAGTGGTCAAAGCCGCTGCCCGCACTTCCGCTGCGCACCGCCGCGCCCTTTTCCACCAGCGCGACGCGTTTGCCGGCGCGCGCCGCCGCGATGGCCGCGTAGCAGCCCGCCAGGCCGCCGCCCAGCACCAGCACGTCCGCCGTCACCTGCTCCGTAACATTGATCTCATTGCGATAAGGCCATTGATAGGACATCTTCTCTCTTTTCTTCAAAAATCCGCAAAATATCTTCCGGCTTGTCCCGGCCGCAGCCGTCAAAAGCCGCTACACGTCCAGGCGGCAGAGGTCCGCAAAGGTCTCCCGCTGCACCGCCACGTAACTGCCGTTTTTGGTGAGCATCACCACCGGCGGCCGGCCCACGCGGTTGTAGTTGGCGGCCATGGAATAGTTGTAGGCGCCGGTCACGCACACGGCGATCCGGTCGCCGCGGCAGGTATCCGCGGGGAGCATCACCTTGGGCTGGATGATGTCGCCGCTCTCGCAGCAGCGGCCCACCAGGTCAAAGCGCGCCTTCACGCCGGTCTTTGCGGCGTGCAGCACCGTATATTCCGACCCGTACAGCACGTAGCGCGGGTTGTCCGTCATGCCGCCGTCCACGGCCGCGAAATTCTTAAAACCGTCCAGCCGCTTGACGGAGCCGACTGTATACACGGTCATGCCGGCGTCCGCCACGATGCTGCGGCCCGGTTCCATCTGGATCTTCGGCACGTCCATGCCGGCCGCCGCACAGCAGGCCTTTAACACCCGCGCCACCTCGCCGATCCTGGCCGGGATATCCACCTTCTTGCCGTCCTTTAAATAGCGCACGCCGTAGCCGCCGCCCAGGTTTAAAATCTCAAAAACAAGGCCGCGCCTGCGCTTAAGTTCGGCCATAAAGCCGACCATCACCTGCACCGTGCGCTCAAAGACGTCCTCGTCAAAGACCATGGAGCCAACGTGGCAGTGCAGGCCGGACGTATGGATGTTGGGCAGCGCTTCCGCCCGCAGGATGATCTCTTCCGCCTGTCCCGTCTCGATGGCGCTGCCGAACTTGGAATCCACCGTGCCGGTGTTCACCGCCACGTAGGTGTGCGGATCGATGCCGGGCGTGATACGCAGCAGAACGTTCTGCACCTTGCCCGCCGCCGCAGCCCGCAGCTGCAGGGCCTCCAGCTCGTCGGGGTTGTCCACCACAAAGGTCCCCACCCCGCAGGAGAGCGCGTAGTCGATCTCCTCGTCGGTCTTCACGTTTCCGTGGAAGTGGATGCGGTCCGCGGGGAACCCGGCCTTCATGGCCGTATACAGCTCGCCGGCGGAGACCACGTCCAGGCCCATGCCCTCTTCCTCCGCGATGCGGCACAGCTGCGCAAAACAGCAGGCCTTGCTCGCGTACAGCGGCTGGGAGCCCTCCGGAAAGTTCTCCAGAAACGCGTTGATGTAGGTCCGGCAGTTGTCGCGGATGCGCTGCTCGTCCATAAGATACAGGGGCGTGCCGTAGCGGTCCGCCAGTTCCGTTACGCTGTGACCGGCAAAGTGCAGCGTGCCGTCTTCGCCGCGGTCGATGTTTCCAAACAGCATGGGGATTCTCCTTTTTGATAAAAAACGCCCGGTCGGTCCGATGCGTCCGGACCGGCCGGGATCAATACAGGCACATTAAGAACGCAGTTGCGCGCCTAGTTCCTGCAGCGCGGCCAGGATCCGGTTCATCGCCCCGCTGATCTCCTCCTCGCTCAGGGTGTGGTCCTTGGCGCGGAAAGTGATGGTATAGGCCATGGACTTCTTGCCCTTCTCGATCTGTTCGCCCTCGTATACGTCAAACAGCTTGTAGGACTCCAGAAGCTTGCCGCCCTTCTCCACGATCACGTCTTCGATCTGGCCCGCCAGCAGGCCCTTGTCCATGACCATGCTGATGTCGCGGTTGACCGCCGGGAACTTGGCGACGCCTTCGTACTTGCGGTCAAAGGTGCAGTGCGGCACCACCGCCGGCATATCCAGCACCGCCACGTAGCAGCGCTCGCCGATCTCGTAGTTGTCCGCCACCTGCGGGTGCAGCTCGCCCAGATAGCCGAGCGTTTCGCCGTTCAACAGGACGTTCGCCTGTCTGCCGGGATGCAGGAACGGCTTTTTGCCGGGTTCGTAGGAAAGGCGGCCGGCCACGCCGGCTTCGTCCAGGAACTCCTCCAGCACGCCCTTCATGTCGTAGAAATCACCGTCGCCGTAAAAGCCCAGCGTAAACTGCACGCGCTCGTCCGGCAGCTCCGTGACGGGCAGCGCCTTGGGCAGATAGACCTTTGCCAGCTCATACAGGCGCACGTTTTTGTTGCGGTGGTTATAGTTGGTGGACAGGGACGAAAGCAGGCCGTTTAAGGGCAGCGTACGCATGATGGAGAAGTCCTCGCCCAGCGGGTTCGCAATGGTGATATAGGTCCTGGCGCTGCAGTCTTCCGGGATCAGCAGTTTGTCAAAGACCTTGGGGCTCTCAAAGGAGTAGGTCATGGCCTGCGAGAAGCCGTGGTACATGGCCACGCGGCGCGCGAGCTCCTGCACCTTTAAGTCAAACGGCAGCTTGCCGGTGGTCGCCTCGCCCTTGGGAAGCGTGGTGGGCACGTTGGCATAGCCGAAGAAGCGCGCCACTTCCTCCGCGATGTCCGCCTCGCCCTCCAGATCCTGCCGGAAAGTGGGCACGGTCACGGTCATGGCGTCCGTATCGACCGTCAGCTCCAGTTTGCGCAGATAGCGGACCATATCGTCGGTGGAAACGCAGGTGCCCAGGAAGCCGTTGATCCAGTCCGGACGCAGGGGCAGGGTGTGCGGCGCGGGCAGTTCGCCGTGCACGTCCACGATGCCGCCCACCACTTCGCCGCAGCCCAGTTCTTCGATCAGTTCGCAGGCACGGTTGATGGCGTCGTAGGTGTTGTTGGGGTCCAGGCCCTTTTCAAAGATGCCGGATGCGTCCGTGCGCATGCCCAGGCGCTTGGCCGACAGACGGATGTTGGTGCCGTCAAAGCAGGCGGACTCAAACAGGACGGTATGCACATCGTCGGTGATCTTGGAATTTTCGCCGCCCATGATGCCGGCGATGCCGATCTCCTTTTCCGCGTCGCAGATCATCAGGATGTCCTTGTCCAGCTTGCGGACCTGGCCGTCCAGCGTCACGAATTCGTCGCCGTCGGCCGCGCGGCGCACCACGATCTTATGGCCGGCTACGGTGTCCAGGTCAAAGGCGTGCATGGGCTGGCCGTACTCCATCATCACGTAGTTGGTGATGTCCACCAGGTTGCTGATGGGACGGATGCCGCAGGCCGCCAGACGGCGCTGCATCCACTTGGGAGACGGGCCGATCTTGATGTTCTTCACCACGCGCGCGCAGTAGCGGCGGCACAGGTCGGTATCTTTGATCTCCACGGAAACGTAGTCCGCGGCGTTCTCGCCGTTGCCGTGCAGCGTGGGCTGCGGCGGAACAAAAGGCTTGTCAAAGGTCGCGGCGGCTTCGCGCGCGATGCCCAGAATGCTGTAGCAGTCCACACGGTTGGACGTGATCTCATACTCAAAATTCACGTCGTGCAGGCCCAGCGCCTCCACGGCGTCCGCGCCTACCTCGGCGTCGTCCGGGAAGATGTAGATGCCGTTTTCCGGCGCCTCGGGGTACATCTCGCGGGAGGAACCCAGCTCCTCGATGGAGCACATCATGCCGTTCGACTCCACGCCGCGCAGCTTGCCCTTTTTGATCCTGATGCCGTCCTCCGGCATGGGGCCGCCATCGTGGCCGCCCGCCACCTTGCCGCCGTCCAGAACGATCGGGACCTTGTTGCCCACCGCCACGTTGGGGGCGCCGGTCACGATCTGGATGGTCTCGCTGCCGATGTTGACCTGGCAGACGATCAGCTTGTCTGCGTCGGGATGCTTTTCGATGCTCATGATCTGTCCGATCACGATCTTTTCCAGATTTTTGTCAAAGCAGGTGAAGCCCTCCGTCTTGGTGCCGGAAAGCGTCATCGCGTCCATATATTCCCTTGCAGTCACGGAAAGATCCGGCACATAGGCCTTGATCCATGATAACGGTGTATTCATGCTGCCACCTCCTTAAAACTGCTTTAAGAACCGCTCGTCGTTCTCATAGAGCAGTCTCATGTCGTCGATCTCGTACTTTAACAGCGCGATGCGCTCCAGGCCCAGGCCAAAGGCAAATCCGGAGTACTGTTCCGGGTCGATGCCGCTCATGCGCAGCACCTTCGGGTGCACCATGCCGCAGCCCAGGATCTCGATCCAGCCTTCGCCCTTGCAGAACCGGCAGCCCTTGCCGCCGCACTTGAAGCAGGACACGTCCACCTCGGCTGACGGCTCGGTGAACGGGAAGTGATGCGGGCGGAACTTCACGCGGGTGTTCTCGCCGAACATCTCCTTGGCAAACTGTTCCAGCGTGCCCTTTAAGTCCGCAAACGTGATGTTCCTGTCGATGACCAGGCCTTCGATCTGGTGGAAGGACGGCGAATGCGTGGCGTCCACCTCGTCCGAACGGAACACGCGGCCGGGTGCGATCATGCGGATGGGCAGTTTACCCTTTTCCATGACGCGGACCTGGCAGGGCGAGGTCTGGGTGCGCAGCAAAATGTCCTTGGTGATATAGAAGGTGTCCTGCTCGTCCTTGGCCGGATGGTTGGCCGGGATGTTCAGGGCTTCAAAATTGTAGTAATCATATTCCACTTCGGGGCCTTCCACTACTTCGTAGCCCATGCCCACAAAGATGTCTTCGATCTCTTCCAGCGCTCTGGTATTGGGATGCATGTGACCGATGGCGCGGCGCTTTGCCGGCAGGGTGACGTCGATCACTTCGCTCTTTAACTGTTGTTCGCGCAGCTTGGCCGCAAAGCTCTTCTTCATGGCTTCCAGCCGGCCTTCGATCTCGGTACGCGCGTCGTTGACCATCTGGCCAACAATGGGGCGTTCCTCCGCCGCCACGTTTTTCATGCTCTTTAAGACGTTGGTCAGCTCGCCCTTCTTTCCCAGGTAAGCGACGCGGATGTCGTTCAACGTGTCCAGATCACCCGAGGCTTCGATCGCCTTCAGTGCCTCTGTACGGATCTTTTCAATGATCTCTTTCATGCTTTCCTCCTGAGATTGCATCGCAGCAATATCGGTTTATTTTATCGCAGAACCCCGCTGCCCGCAAGAGAAAATGCACGGATTCCGGGCATTTTTCGACAGTTTTTCATAAAGGGGCAGGCGAGCGGTGCGGGGCGCCGTGTGCTGCGTGGGGGGTGCGTGGGGGTTCCGTACTGAAAGGCCTTGCGTTGCTGTTTGGTACGGAATAATCTGTGGCTTGCGCGCCTGCGGCGCCCTGCGCCGCGCGAATCTTCCGTACTGATAGGCTTTATACTGCCGCTTGGTACGGAATACCCCACAACTTGCGCTACTGCGGCGCCCTGCGCCGCGCGAATCTTCCGTACTGAAAGGCCCTGCGTTGCTGTTTGGTACGGAATTATTCAAGGCTTGCGCGCCTGCGGCGCACTGCGCCGCGTGAATTTTCCGTACTTTATGGCTTTATACTGCCACTTGGTACGGAATATTTCATGGCTTGCGCTACTGCAGCGCACTGCGCCGCGTGAATATTCCGTACTGAATGACTTTATACTGCCACTTGGTACGGAATACCCCACTACTTGCGCGCCTGCGGCGCCCTGCGCCGCATGAATTTTCCGTACCGAAAGGCCTTATACTCCCCTTTGGTACGGAATCTTGCAAGGCTTGCGTTGCCAGTACTACAACAGATATTGACGAATGATCTCTGTAACGATTTGAGAATTCAGCGGCTGCTGTGCAGTCTCCCACGTGAGGATCAGATTGTCCCCCTCATAAAAACCGGCGCGATGGTAAGCCCGTATCCTGCGGACAGCCTGCTCAGCATAGCCGGGGTCATCCATCATTCCCAGATGTTCCCAAACAAACTCCTTGCGCAGGCGCGCATTCAATACAGTGAAATCCGGATGCACGGTGCCAAAACCTTCCAGATAAAGCGGTGCTTCATAGCGATATACGATCCCAAAACGGTCCAGCGTATCTGCGATGATCAGCTCCGACTTAGACCGCACTTGCTCGCCGTTTGCTGTCATGATCATCGGAACGTTATCACCCATGGGCTTTTTCTCATACTCCAGTTCTTTCCATGCTTTCACAAAAACGTCTTCCAGCAGTTCCACCGGGAGGACCAGGTCTCTGCGCGGAACAGAAAGTGTATCGTAGGCCGCCTCAACATATCCAGCGCGGTAAAACTGCAGAAGCCCCTGGATCTGCCGCAATTCCATTTGCGCAAGCTTCAGAACTGTCTCGTCGTAGTCTCTCTGCGCAAGCGTCTGCGCCAGTTTGCGGTCCTTTGTCCGGATATAGGTCCCGGGTACGTCTTGGGGGTCTTTTCGGATATAGTAACTGACGTACTTTCCCTTTTTGCTGTACCGCAGCCTTCCCTGGGGCGCGCGCTGCAGCGCCTTTTTCTTTTCTTTTTCAATACGACGCAGGAATTGTTCCCGGTCCCGAAGGTCTTTTTCTAGGTGATTGATCATGTTGATCCTCCTTTTGTGATGTGTTTTTAAGCTGACTTGCAATGCAAAGAGCTACAAAAAGATGAGCTTGATAGAGAATTTCCGTACTGAAAGGCGTGATGCTGCTTTGTGGTACGGACTATTTCATGGCTTGCGCGCCTGCGGCGCCATGCGCCGCATGAATCTTCCGTACTGAATGGCTTTATACTGCCACTTGGTACGGAATACCCCACAACTTGCGCACCTGCGGCGCCCTGCGCCGCGTGAATCTTCCGTACCGAATGGCTTTATACTGCCCCTTGGTACGGAATACCCCACCACTTGCGCGCCTGCGGCGCACTACGCCGCGTGAATCTTCCGTACCAAAGAGGCCATATTTTAAAAGAAGGACGGAATCCCCCTCAGAAACGAGGAAATGCCGCGGAGCCGCGGCAAAAAGAAGCATCCCGCGCCGTGCGGACCGGCAGGCGCGGGTCTCAAATAATCAGTTAAGCAAGAGGCACCAGGGCCCTGCCTCGCGCCTTTACAGGACGCGGACGATCTCCTCCGCAGGGCGTTTGGTCAGATGCCCCTTGGCCGGTGTCACGCCCTCCGCCGGATAGCCGAGCGGCAGGAGCATTACCGGAACGATGTTCTCCGGCAGCTCAAAGGCTTCCGCGGTCTGGGCGTTGGGGAAAAAGTCCACCCAGCAGCTGCCTATGCCCAGGTCCCACGCGGCCAGCATCATCTGCGTCGCGGCGATGCTCACGTCCTGCTCGCCGGAGGTCACGTCCGCCTGCAGCGGGTTGTGCCATTCCTCGGAAGCGTCGTAGGCGACCATCAGCACCACCGGCGCGTTGAACGCGCAGCGCGTGATTCCGCGGATCTTTTCCAGCGCGGCGGCGCTCTTTAACACGTAGATGCGCTGCGGCTGATTGTTGCAGGCGGTGGGCGCCAGAAGGCCCGCCTTGATGATCTTGCCAAGCTTTTCGTCTTCCACGGGGCGGTCCGCAAAGTCCCGCACCGAAAATCTGCCCTTTAACACCTGTTCAAATTCCATGGCTGACTCCTGTCTTTCTTATGCGGGCGCCGGCAAAGCCGGTGCCCAAACCTGTTTTTATCATAACACAACGCAGAGCCGAAAAAAACCGTTTCCGCGCAGCGGCTTCACGACCTGTGCCCGGCAAATGCGGCTCTGTGCGAGCACAGCCGGGTTTGCTGCACAAAAAGAGGACTGCCGCTCAAGGCGGCAGCCCCCTCTTTCCGGCCCGGTTTTTCACGGGCCGAAACGCTTTACGGGAGGTGATTATTCCTCCTCTTTTTTCTTTTTCCGGATCAGTACCGTCGAGCCGCAGACGATCGCCGCCGCACTGGCGCCCATCGCCACGTACCAGCCGGTATTGTTCCAGTCATCGCCGGTCTTGGGAGTACCGTGCGTGTTCTCCACCGTAAAGCCGACTTCCGCATTGCCCACGATCCGTGTCGTATAGCCGCTCACCGCTTCCTCGGTCACGGTATAGGTGATGAGCGCGCCGTCTTTGTACTTGGGCAGATTGCTCCAGGTCACCTTCCAGCCGTTCGCCTCGTTCAGCACCGCGACCGCGTTCGCCGCGTCTGCCTTCTCACCGTTTGCGAGCAGGGTCAGGGTCACGTGGTCCGGACGGATGCCTTCTTCATCGGCGTTGTCTTTCCAGATCTTCACAGCGCTGACGGAGACCGTCTCCGGTACGCGGTGGTTGATCACGTCCTGAATGGTTCCGTCGGTCACGTATTCCGCTTCATAGCCCGGGACCGGATCCTCTGCGGTCGTGTACACGTACTCGTGTCCGTCCGCCGCGAAGGCCCGCAGGCTTGTGAACATCCACGTCCAGCCGTCCTCTTCCGTCACGGTCAGGCTGTCGATCTCCTCGCCGTCGCGGTACAGACGGATGGTGATGCTCTCCGGGCGCAGTCCGTCGCGATCATCCTCGTCGTCCCAGGTCTTGGTTCCGGTGATCACCTTGTTCTGCGGATCAGCCGTATTGATGATGATCAGCCCGGTCGTCTGGCTGCCCTCATAGGAAGTCACGTAGTTGACCACGGCGTCTTCCAGGACACTGTAGGAGATCAGCTGTCCTTCCGCGAGCTCCGGCAGATCCGTCCAGGTATAGCTCCATCCGTTCGCCTCGTTCAGCGTTACCACAGCATCCCTTGCATCGGCGGGCAGGCCGTTCGCCAGCAGAGTCACAGTGACCGCTTCCGG
>CACZPX010000039.1 GCA_902783095.1 uncultured Lachnospiraceae bacterium | reverse complement strand
GGCGCCATCGTGATGAACTGCACCACCTGCGCCACCATCGCGCACTTTGTGAAGACCGGCATGCCGCTGGTGGAAAAGACCGTGACCGTGGACGGCTCCGCGGTGAAGGAACCCGGCAATATCATCGTGCCCATCGGCACGCAGTTAAAGGACCTGTACGAGGCCTGCGGCGGCTTTAAGGCGGAGCCCAAGAAGGTGCTCTACGGCGGCCCCATGATGGGCATCGCCGTGCCGGACCTGGAACAGCCCGTTTTAAAGAGCACCAACGCCACGCTGGCCTTTGCCGAGGCCGAGGCCAGGCTGCCCGAGCCCTCCGCCTGCATCCACTGCGGCAAGTGCATCGACGCCTGCCCGTTCGACCTGATGCCCGTGGAACTGGAGCGGGCCTACGAGGCGAAGGACGTGGACCGGCTGCGCAAGCTGAAGGTCAATCTGTGCATGGAATGCGGCTGCTGCGCCTTCACCTGCCCCGCCAAGCGGCAGCTGGTGCAGAGCCATAAGCTGGCCAAGGCCCTGGTGGCGGCGGACAACGCCCGCTTAAAGGCGCAGGCCGAAAAGGACGCCGCCAGAGAGGCGGCCAAGGCGGAAAAGGCAGAGAAGAAAGAGGAGGTGAGCAAATGAGCAACCTGATCGTCGGGGTCTCCCCGCACATAAGATCAAAGAACTCCACCCAGCGCATCATGCTGGACGTGATCATCGCCCTCTGCCCGGCTCTGATCGCCTCCGTGGTGATCTACGGCTTCCGGGCGCTGCTTCTGACGGTGATCTCCGCGGCCGTGTGCGTCTGCAGCGAGTGGGTCTGGGAAAAGGGATTTAAAAAGCCCGTCACCATTCTGGATCTGTCCGCGGTCGTCACCGGCATCCTGATCGCCTACAACGTGCCCGTGGGCATGCCCATCTGGCAGCTGATCGTGGCGGACGTCTTTGCGATCATCGTGGTGAAGATGCTGTTCGGCGGCCTGGGCTGCAACTTTATGAACCCCGCCCTGGGCGGCCGTATCCTGATGATGTTCTCCTTTACGAGCAGCATCACCACCTACACCTATCCCGCCAACGGGATCGACGCCCTGTCTTCGGCCACGCCGCTGGCCGTGCAGCCGGAGCTTGGCTGGAACAGTTTCATGACCCTGTTTCTGGGCAACCACGGCGGCGTACTGGGCGAGACCTGCATCCTGGCGCTGCTCATCGGCGCGGCCTACCTGCTGATCCGCAGGGTGATCAAGCCCTGGATCCCGCTGTGCTATCTGGGCACGCTGCTGGTCTGCTCCTGGGCCTTCGGCGCGGAGAATCCGGTGCTGTCCCTGTTCATGGGCGGCGCGGTGCTGGGCGCCTTCTTCATGGCGACCGACTACGTCACCTCGCCCGTCACCAACAAGGGCAAGATCATCTTCGGCGTGGGCTGCGGCCTGATCACCGCGGCGATCCGCGTCTTCGGCAACTACGCGGAAGGCGTGACCTTCTCGATCATCATCATGAACCTGCTGGTGCCTTATATCGATGATCTGACGCTGACAAAACCGATGGGAGGTACAAAGTGATGGCAAAACAGTCGACCTTTTTTGCCGATATGGCAAAACCCTTCATCGTGCTGGTGTGCATCTGCCTGGCGGCCGCGGCGCTGCTCGGCTACGTGCATGAAGTGACCGAACCCATCATTGAGGAGATGACCTTAAAGCGCGCGGAAGAGACCCGTGCAGCGGTGCTTCCCGGTGCGAACGGGTTTACGGAAGTGGAAGTGGACGCCGCCGCGCTGGGCATCACCGGCGCCTTTAAGGAAAACAACGGCCTGGGCTACGTGATGACGGCGGCCTACAAGGGTTACGGCGACGACGTGACCGTGACCGTGGGCCTGGATGCGGAAGGCACCGTGGTGGGGATCTCCGCGGACGTCTCCAAGGAGACCTCCGGCGTGGGCTCCAAGGTGGGGCAGGAGGACTACATCACCCGCTACATCGGAGCGAGCGGCTCCGCCGAGATCGACGGCATCTCCGGCGCGACCTACACCAGTACGGCCGTAAAGACCGGCGTGAACGCCATCCTGGCCGCGTTTGAAACTGTAAAGGAGGCCGCAAAATGAGAGAAAAGTGGAAGATCTTTACCAATGGCTTCTTTAAGGACAACCCCGTTCTGATCCAGCTTCTGGGCTGCTGCTCGGTGCTGGCGCTGTCCGTCACCGTGCAGGGCTCCCTGGGCATGGGCGTGGCGCTCACCTTTGTGCTGGCCTGCTCCAACGTGGTCATCTCGCTGCTGCGCAAGGTGATCCCGGACAAGGTCCGCATCCCCTGCTTTATCGTGGTCATCGCGACCTTCGTTACCCTGGTGGAAATGATCGTGGAGGCCTTCCTGCCCGATCTGTACACCTCCATGGGCGTGTTCCTGGCCCTGATCGTGGTCAACTGCATCGTGCTGGGCCGCGCGGAGATGTTCGCCAGCAAGAACGGCGTACTGGACTCCCTGCTGGACGGCCTGGGCATGGGCGTGGGCTACACCATCGTGATCGTGGCCATGGCGGCCGTGCGCGAACTGATCGGTTCCGGCACGTTCTGGGGCCTGCGCATCATCCCCGAAGGCTACCAGATCGGCATCGTGGCGCAGACGCCCGGCGGCTTCCTGGTCTTCGGCATCGCCATTGCGGTGCTGGTGAAGATCAACAACCGCCGCGGCAAGGAATACAAGCCGGAGATCGGCTGCGAGGGCTGCCCGCTGCAGTGCGCGGATAAGTCCGAATGCCAGAAAGAGGAGGCGAAATGATGAAACTGCTGGGTATCATGTTTACGATGATCTTTACCGACAACTACGTGCTGGTAAAGTTTTTGGGCATCTGCCCCTTCCTCGGCGTCTCCAAAAAGTTTGACTCCTGTCTGGGCATGACCGGCGCCGTCACCTTCGTTATGACGCTGGCCTCCGCGGCCACCTGGGCCATCTACACCTATATCATGGTGCCGCTGGAGCTGGAATACCTCTCCACCATCATCTTTATCCTGGTGATCGCCGCCCTGGTGCAGTTTGTGGAGATCGTCTTAAAGAAGTACATGAAGGGCCTGTACAACGCGCTGGGCATCTACCTGCCGCTGATCACCACCAACTGCGCGGTGCTGGCAGTGACCCTGCTCAACGTGGACAACAACTACAATTTCCTGGAATCCCTGGTGGACGGCTTCGCGGCCGGCATCGGCTTTGGCGTGGCGCTGATCCTGTTCTGCGGCGTCCGCAAGGCGCTGGAGCATGCCAAGCCGCCCAAGGCCTTTGAGGGACTTCCCATTACCCTGGTCGCAGCGGCGCTTACCAGTATGACCTTCATGGGCTTTACCGGTATGGCGGAAAAGCTGTTCGGTTAAGGAGGTGCACCTATGGGACCTGTATTTATCGCGGTAGGGATCCTGTGTGCGATCGCGGCGGTGTGCGCGCTGCTCTTAGTGATCGCCTCCAAGTATATGGCGGTGCCGGTAGACGAGAAGGTGGAAGCCATCCGCGGCTGCCTGCCCGGCGCCAACTGCGGCGCCTGCGGCTACGCGGGCTGTGACAACTACGCGGCGGAGCTGGCGTCCGGCCACGAGGAGATGACCAACAAGTGCATCCCCGGCGGCGACAAGGTCGCGGCGAGCATCGCCGGCATTTTGGGACTGGAAGCCCAGGACGTGGAAGAGCACGTGGCCATCGTGCGGTGCAAGGGCAACTGCACCAACACCAGCTACAAGGAAGAGTACCAGGGCATCGAGTCCTGCGCGGCGGCCAACCTGCTGTTCGGCGGCGAGAAGCTCTGCACCTACGCCTGCCTGGGTTACGGCGACTGCACGCGCGTGTGCCCGCACGACGCGATCTCCATCACGGACGGTCTGGCGCATGTGGACCCCCGCAAGTGCGTGGGCTGCGGTCTGTGCACGCGCGCCTGCCCCAACCACGTGATCGACATCGTGCCGGATACCATCCGTACGGTGGTGACCTGCAGCAACAAGCTGCCCGGCGCCCAGGTGCGCGCGGCCTGCAAGACCGGCTGCATCGGCTGCAGGAAGTGCGAGCGCGAGTGCCCGGCCCACGCCATCACCGTGACGGACAACCTCTCCCACATCGACTACAGCAAGTGCATCAACTGCGGTCACTGCGTGGAGACCTGCCCGACGCACGCCATCGTGGAAGCGGACTTCATGTCGGCCACACACTTCAGTGCATAAGCCTCCGGGCTGCAAAAACAGCGGACGTGTTTACACGCCCGCTGTTTTTTATTGACCGGGGCAACATAGATGAGCAAGAAGCGCGACAGCGCGGATTGCGAATCTATGCAGGATGACGAAAGCGGCATGGCCGCGAAGTCATCCGTGGCCTATGCACCGATTGCCTTCGTACCCCCTCACCGGTCGGCCACGGCCTCCTTCTGTGCGGCAAGGTCCAGCAGCATCAGGGACAGCCACATGCGGTAGATCACGTCCCCGTCGTCAATGCCGCAGCCGATGATCTCCTCCACCTTCTGCAGGCGGTAATTCATGGTGTTGCGGTGCACGTGCAGCGCCTTGGAGGCCGCCATCACGTTGCGCGACTGCAGATAGGCTCGCATCGTCTCCACATAGTCCGTATCGTGCTCGCGGTCATAGGCGAGCAGCTTTAAGAATTCCGGCGAACAGCGCTCCCGCTCCGTGGAGCGCGCGACCATTTCCGAGATCAGGTGATACTGCGCCAGCTCATCGTAAAAGAAGAGGTGGCTGTCCGGCTGCACCTTCGGACCGAAACTTAAGAGATCCGAGACCACCTCAAACTGGGCGGGCAGGTCGATGATGTCGTGAAAGCAGGCGGAGATGCCCACGTCCAGATGATAATAGCGCACAAAGGGCTCCATCTGGCTGAGCGTGGCGTCGATCTGGTCCGTCTCCAGCAGCATGCACAGCTTGTTGCGCAGGGAGATGATGTTGGTCTCCGGAAACAGCATGGCCAGATGCTTTTTCATGCTG
>CACZPX010000038.1 GCA_902783095.1 uncultured Lachnospiraceae bacterium | reverse complement strand
ATGCGGGACGTGCTGCAGGCCGCCTTTGCCTTTATGGCGGAGCAGGGCGTGCCCTTTGCCGTGCTGCTGCCGGTGGATCCCGCCATCTATGCGCCATTCGGCTTTGAGACGGTGTGCGCCTTTACGGAAAAGGAGCCCGCGCCGGGGACGCTGGCGGAGCGGTACGATATCTACACGGTCCGCGACCTGGCCGCAAAACGGCGCAGGGCCATGGAGCAGGCGCTGGACGAGGCGGGCTCGGAGGACGAGGGCTGGCCGGCGGACCCGGTGATCATGGCGCGCGTGACGGACGCTGCGGCCTTTGACGCCATGGCGGGGCGCAGCTTTCAAAACGACGCGGAACGTCTGGCCTGGTTAAAAAGCAAACGGATCTGCATCAGCGACGGCGTTTAACGGCAAAACCGCCGGGACCGTCCGCGCGGCGGACAGGACCAAAGCATACAAAGGAGCGCCCCCTGCGGGGCGTTTTCTGATGAAAGGGCTTTTTTACGCGGACGGCGGTGTGTATAATGGCGGTGGAACGAAACTATCAAGATGAGAGGTGTGGCCTTGGAAAAGACGATGCGTCAGGAGAAATACCTGACCTGTGAGAAACGCTACATTTTTGAACTGCTGATCTTTGCGGCGGGCATGATGGGGGCCTACACGTACAACCTGCGGGGCGGCGTGTTCTGCAACGCGCAGACGGCCAACGTGGTGCTGATGTCGCTGGCCTTCGGACACGGAAACTTTTCGCAGGGTTTTTACTACCTGATCCCCATCACCGCCTATATCGCTGGCGCCGTGATCTCCGAGCTGCTGCCGTTAAAGGTGCGGCGCCTGCACTTTTTGCGCTGGGACACCTATCTGGTGGGGTTTGAGATGGCGGTGCTCTTTGGCATTGGCTTTATCCCGCTTTCCGCGCCGGTGCAGATCGTGCAGGTGATGATCAATTTTATCTGCTCCATGCAGTACAATACCTTCCGGCAGGCGGAGGGCGTGCCGATGGCGACCACCTTCGTCACCAACCACGTGCGCCAGATCGGCGTATGGCTCACCAAGGCGGTGGGCCGGCGCGACCGGCACGCGTGGCAGATGCTCTGGAAACACTTCCGCATGGTGGGCGTTTTCTTTCTGGGCGGCCTGAGCCTGACGCTGCTTTGCCCGCTGCTGCAGGAAAAGGCGATCTGGAGCGCGCTGGTGCCCCTGGCGGCCGGTTTTATCGTGATGTGGCACGCGGACCGCGGCCTGGAGCGCAGCATGCTGGAGCAGAAGCCCCACGGACACTGATGCCGTAGGCGCCGGCAAAGCAGATAAAAAACGATGCGAAGACTGTCAGACGTGCTGAAAGCGGAATACGGCGAAAAGGTATACCGGCTGTCGCTGTCCTCCGGCTGCACCTGCCCCAACCGGGACGGGACCGTCGGCACGGGCGGCTGCACCTTCTGTTCCGCGGGCGGCTCCGGGGACTTTGCGGCGCCCTTGGCCCCGCTTACGGAGCAGCTGAAGGCGGCCAGGGCGCGCATCAGTAAAAAGACGGACGCAAAAAAGTTCATCGCCTATTTTCAGTCCTACACCAATACCTACGGCGACGTAAACCGGCTGCGGACGCTGTATCTGCAGGCCGTGCGGCGGCCGGAGATCGTGATCCTGGCGCTCGGCACGCGGCCGGACTGCCTGGGGCCGGACGTAATGGCCATGCTGGCAGAGTTAAACCGCATCAAACCGGTGTGGGTGGAGCTGGGCCTGCAGACCGTGCACGGGGAAACGGCGCGGCGCATCAACCGCGGCTATGAGCTGCCGGTGTTTGAGGACGCGTACCGCCGCCTGAAGGCGGCCGGCCTTACCGTGATCATCCACGTGATCTTCGGGCTGCCGGGCGAGACACAAAAGATGATGCTGGATACGGTGCGGTATCTGGCGGCGTTGGACCCGCCCCTGGACGGCGTAAAGCTGCAGATGCTGCACGTGCTGCGCGGGACGGCGCTGGGTGAGACCTACGCGCGGGACCCCTTTCCGCTTTTGTCGCTTTCGGAGTACGCGGCGCTGATCGCGGAGAGTGCAAAGATTTTGCCAAAGCAGACGGTGCTGCACCGCATGACGGGCGACGGCCCGAAGGCGCTGCTTTTGGCGCCGGACTGGACAGGAGATAAAAAACACGTGCTGAACACGCTGAACCGGGCGCTCCGGGAGGCAGAAGAGCAGGGCGCCTGCGCCGGCGGCGTTTTTATGGAATAACGGAGGCAAGACCATTGCGGTTTTATCAGATAGAGGACATTCATATTCCGGAACTGGCGCTCTTTAACGAGCGAGCGGAGACCAGACTGTACCGCTTTTACGAGCCGGATCCGGGCCTGTTCGTGGTGGAGACGCCCATGGTGATCGAACGCGCGCTGGCCGCGGGCTACGAGCCGGTGGCCATGGTGGGCGAAGAGAAGATCGTGCAGGCGGAGACAGCCCGGCTGGCGCAGCAGCTGGGGGACATTCCGGTGTACGTCAGCACGGACCGCGCCTTAAGCGAGATCGCCGGGTACCATCTGGCGCGCGGGCTGCTGTGCCAGTTTCGCAGACGGAAGCTGCCGGCGCCGGAAACGGTGTGTGCCGGTGCAGCCCGCGTAGCGCTTTTGGACGACGTGACCAATCCCACCAATGTGGGCGCGATCTTCCGCAGCGCGGCGGCGCTTGGCATGGAGGCGGTGCTGCTCTCCAAGGGCTGCGCGGATCCGCTGTACCGCCGCGCCAGCCGCGTGAGCGTGGGCAACGTATTTCAGGTGCCGTGGACCTATTTTGACAGCCGCAGCACGCCCGCCGGGCGGATAGAATGGCTGAAGGCGCAGGGATACCTGACCGTGGCCATGGCGCTGTCCGACGGCGCCGTGGAACTGGGGACGCGCGACTTTTCCGGCGAGGAAAAGCTGGCGGTGGTCCTGGGCAACGAAGGCTGGGGCCTGCCGCAGGAGGCGGTGGAAGCCTGCGACGCGGTGGTGAAGATCCCCATGGGCAACGGGGTGGATTCCCTGAACGTGGCGGCCGCCAGCGCGGTGGCCTT
>CACZPX010000037.1 GCA_902783095.1 uncultured Lachnospiraceae bacterium | reverse complement strand
GTGGAGATGGGGCAGTACTTCTGACATTGCGGGACCTTGCAGTTTAAGCAGCGGTTCGCTTCCTTTTCGATATGCAGCGCCATATCAAAACTCCTTCCTGCGAGCAAACAAAATTTAGTCCGGATTATAGCACAGGATATCTGGGATTGGGAAGAGAAATGTCAAACCGAGTATGAAGAAATGGAATAATAAACCCCGGCGGGCCGTCCGCCGGGGTTCTTACGGTAAAGACCGCTGTATTATTTCTTTTTCTTGGTGGCCCGGGCCGCCTTTTCGGCTTCCAGACCGGCCTTCTGGCTCTTTTCAAACTGCTCGGTGCGGCCGCTGATCTGCTTGTTCCTGCGCTGCAGCCAGCCGCGGATGCCCTTCTTCTTTTCGGGCTTGGGCACGGTGCCGCCGCGCACGCTGCGGATGCCGGTGATGTACAGGCCGCTCACGTCCACCTTGCACTCCTTCTTGACGGGAAGCAGATCAAAGACTTCGCCGTCCGCCGCGAGGGTCATCACCTTGGGGCCGACCTTGGCCTTGACGACCGGGATCTTGGTCCAGCGCAGGTACTTGGGCGTGCCCTCGATGGCTGCGGCCGGCAGGCCCGATTCTTTTATCTTCATTTTTTTCTTGTCGATGATCAGCATGGACATCGTCTGCTTCATGGCGTCGATAGTCTGCTGGGTCTGCCCCTGTTTTTTCTTCAGGCGTCTGCCGATGAAGAACAGGGTGATGATGGCGACGAGAATGACGGTCAGGATGATAAAGATGACCTTCAGTGCCGTGGGCATTGCCGCGACCAGCAGATGCCGCATAAGTGCTGCTTGCATTGTTTGTCCTCCCCTGCGGGCGCGCCGCCCGCGTGTTTTTCCGGCTGTCATCGCAGCCGTTCAAGCCAAACTATTATACAGAGAAAAAAGTGGCCCGTCAATGAAAAAAGTGTTTGACAACTTGTTTTCGGTTTGATAGTATGAAATTTGCTTTACTGTGGCATCTTGGGTGAATTTTGCGCAAAAATTGCGGTTGTCCCGCGGTAACACAGTTACGGCTCTTTTATAAATATATCATTATAGGGGTGAAGCGTCTATGGAAAAAAACAGGATACGCCCAGTGAAATCCGGAAACAGCGTTCGGATGAGTTATGCAAGGCAGAAGGAAGTCCTTGAAATGCCGGATCTGATCGAGATCCAGCAGGACTCATACCAATGGTTTCTGGACGAGGGCTTAAAAGAGGTGTTCGATGACATCTCCCCCATCCAGGACTTCAACGGCCAGCTCGGCCTGGAGTTTGTCGATTATAAGCTCTGCAAAGACGATGTCAAATACTCCATCTCAGAGTGTAAAGACCGCGACGCCACCTATGAAGCCCCGCTGAAGGTGCGCGTGCGCCTGATCAACGAGGAGACCAGCGAGATCAAGGAACACGAGATCTTCATGGGCAACCTGCCCCTGATGACCGACACCGGTTCCTTCGTGATCAACGGCGCGGAGCGCGTGATCGTCAGCCAGCTGGTCCGCTCCCCGGGCATCTACTTTGATATCACCAAGGACAAGCTGGGCAAGGAACTGTACTCCTCCCAGGTGATCCCCAACCGCGGCGCGTGGCTGGAATACGAGACGGATTCCAACGACGTGTTCTACGTGCGCGTGGACCGCACCCGCAAGGTGCCGTTCACGGTACTGGTGCGCGCCATGGGCATCGGCACCAACGCGGAGATCCTGGAGACCTTCGGCGAGGATCCGATGATCACCGCCACGCTGGCCAAGGACTCCGCCACCAACAGCGACGAGGGCATGCTGGAACTCTACCGCAAGATCCGTCCCGGCGAGCCGCTGTTCATCGACAACGCCCGCAGCCTGATCGAGAGCATGCTCTTCGATCCCAAGCGCTACGACCTGGCCAAGGTGGGCCGCTACAAATATAATAAGAAGCTTCATTTAAAGAGACGCATCGCAGGACATATCCTGGCGGAGGACGTGGTGAACACGGAGACCGGCGAAGTGCTGGGCGAAGAGGGCACCCTGGTGACCCGCGAGCTGGCCACCGACATCCAGAACGCCGCAGTCCCCTACGTGTGGGTCTATGACAACGAGAACGACAAGCTGCCGGTGAAGGTCCTCTCCAACATGATGGTGGATATGGCCGCCTACGTGGACTTCGATCCGGCGGACATCGGCATCCGCGAGAACGTGCGCTGGTCCGTGTTAAAGGAGATCTTAGACGCCAGCACCGACATGGCGGAGGTGAAGGAGACCGCGAAGAAGCGCATCGCCGACCTGATCCCGAAGCATATCACCAAGGAGGATATCTTCGCGTCGGTCAACTACCTGATCCACTTAAGCCACGGCGTGGGCACCCGCGACGACATCGACCATCTGGGCAACCGCCGCATCCGTGCGGTGGGCGAGCTGCTGCAGAACCAGTACCGCATCGGCCTGTCCCGTCTGGAGCGCGTGGTGCGCGAGCGCATGACCACGCAGGACATCGAGGACATCACGCCCCAGTCGCTGATCAACATCAAGCCCGTGACCGCGGCCGTGAAGGAGTTCTTCGGAAGCTCCCAGCTGTCCCAGTTCATGGACCAGAACAATCCGCTGTCCGAGCTGACCCACAAGCGCCGTCTGTCGGCCCTGGGCCCGGGCGGCTTATCCCGCGACCGCGCCGGTTTCGAGGTGCGTGACGTACACTATACGCACTACGGCCGCATGTGCCCCATCGAGACCCCCGAAGGTCCCAACATCGGTCTGATCAACTCGCTGGCGACCTACGCCCGCATCAACGAGTACGGCTTTGTGGAAGCGCCGTACCGCGTGGTGGACAAGACCGATCCGGACGAGCCCGTCGTGACGAACAAGGTGGTGTACCTGACCGCGGACGAGGAGGACGAGTTCCGCGTGGCGCAGGCGAACACCCCGCTGGACGAGGAAGGCCACTTCCTGAACAACAACGTGGCCGGCCGCTACAAGGACAACATCATGCAGTTCAACAAGCGGAGCGCGGACCTGATGGACGTGAGCCCCAAGATGGTCTTCTCCGTGGCGACCTCCATGATCCCCTTCCTGGAGAACGACGACGCCAACCGCGCGCTGATGGGTTCCAACAT
>CACZPX010000036.1 GCA_902783095.1 uncultured Lachnospiraceae bacterium | reverse complement strand
TCCAGCGTGGAGATCGACGCCTGCGGGATGAGCAGGCGCTGACGGTGCAGACGCGCGGCCGGACCGCCGGCTGCGATCCGATCGTCGATCCCTTTGGCCAGGCGCTGGCGCATCTCGTCTGCGGCGGCGTTGGTGAAGGTCGCAACCAGCAGCCGGTCCAGATCGACGTTCTTGTCCCCGTCTTCGATCAGGTCCAGAATATGTGCGATCAGCACGGCCGTCTTCCCGCTCCCGGCGGACGCGGAGACCAGCAGATCCCCGTCCCGGTGCGATATCGCCTGCTGCTGTTCAGTTGTCCACTTTGTCGCTGTCAAGGTCTTTACCGTCCTCCGTCAGATCATCGAGCTTTTGTTCCGGGATGCGCCGCCAGGTACAGCCGGCCAGTTTGGTGTCAAACCCGCACACGCTGTAAAATTCGCACCACGCGCAGGGCGTCTCCGCCTTATACCGGTACGGCCTGATACCGATGTTGCCGGCCGTCAGCCCGTCTCCCAGCCGGATGATCTCCTGCCGCACACGCTCGGTCAGCGCTTCCATCTGAGAAGCAGAAAGCAGCGTCCCGCCGGTGTCCGGATCTGCGGCCGTCACACGCGGATCGTCCAGCTGCAGGCCGGTCAGCTGCAGTTTCTTTTCCTTTTCCGCGCGGATCATGGCCGCATCGTCTCTGTTGTCTTTCGCTTTTATACGCGGATCCTGTACGGTGTGGTAATAGGCTCCGCCCACCAGCGCCTCCGGTGCGGAAAGCGCCCGGGCAGCCGCGAGGTAGACCATCAGCTGCAGGCTCAGCCCGTTTATGACCTTGGACAGGTCCGGTTTGATATTGCCGGTCTTATAATCCACCACGCGCACGATGGGACCGCCCTCCGTCTCGTTCCGGTCGATCCGGTCGATCCGGCCGCCAAGATTCAGCATGTGCCCATTACTGAGCGGCAGGGAAAGATCCTGCAGCTGGCGGCCGTCAAAAGTCAGTTCCATCTCCTGCGGTCTGAACCCGCTTCTTGCCAGTACTCCCGCGGTGATCTTTAAGTTCTTTTCGGTCACCTTCCGGAACCGTTCTATATAGTACTTGTCACGGAAGGAGCCCTCTATGTGATCCCGGTACCGCTCGTAGGTGCGGCGGAAGGCCTCTTCCGTGACGGCGCTGCAGACCGCGGCGTCCACGTCGGCAAAGTCGATCTGCTCTTCTTTGATGAGGCGCATGGCAGCCTCCAGCAGGCCGTGGTCGATGGTCCCGACGTCCCGCAGATCCAGCTCAAAAACCTCCCGCTCCTTTAACCGCATGGCGCCGCGCAGGAAGGCGCTGTATGGACAGGCCGCCTGTTTCTCCAGCGCCGTGGCGCTGGTCGTCACGTCGCCGGGATAGAGTCTGGCCAGCGTCTGCGCCCGCAGCCGCTTTTCCGGCTTCACGTAAAAGCCGGCGTCCATGACGTTTCGCAGAAAGTCCCGTTCCGCGGGGATGCCCGAAAAGGCTGCGTAAAGCTGACGTAGCCGCCCGGCGTCCTCCTGCGTGCGCCGCTCCCGCAGAGAGGCCGCAAACAGGCGTCTGGCCTCGTTTAACGACTCCGGCAGGCGCACCCGGTCCGCCTCAAAGCGCACAGGCTGCAGACCTTCAAAAAGCCCGGTAAGCTGCGGGATATACGTGGACGGCGCCACGGAATTTCCCAGGCGGTCGCGTCTGCTGTACGTCACATACAGCAGGTCCTCCGGCTGCGTGACGAGTTCATGCATGTAAAACCGTTCGTGAATGCTGTTTTCCCTGGCGGTAGGCGCCAGTTCCAGATCCAGTTTAGCCAGTTTTTCCCGCTGTTCATCCGTAAATACGCCGGCCTCAAAAACGCGCTGCGGCAGGTTCTTATCGATACAGTTGATCAGGAACAGCACCTTGGTACGGCCGCGCCTGCTGCGGCGAAGATCGCCGGTCTGGACCTCGTCCAGGACAGGGGGCACGGAACCGATGGCGAGCTGGGACAAGCCGGCCTGCAGGATCTCCTTCAGTTCCTTTAAACTGCAGACCGTAAGCCCGAGCACGTGCTCCGCCTGATCGATGAGCTTTTCAACGTAGGGATAGATCTGGGCATACAGACGGCTCTCCAGCAGCGCGCCTTCCGCCTCGTAGCGCTCGGCCATGGCCGCAAGTTTCTGTTCGATCTGCAGGTCGTGCAGCAGTGCGCGCAGGGCCTCGCAGGCCGTGCTGCAGCTGCGTTTGCGCGGTTTTAAGGCGGTATGGAAGGCGTCCAGCGCCCGGACCGCGCGGCTGCGGATCTCGTTTAACCGGTCCAGATCGATATTGCGGTGGTTCTTATAGGTCCTGGTAAAGGGCTCCGTCCATTTTTTTCGTCCGCTTATACCGGCGCCTGCCGCGTAATTGTCCAGCAGATCGACCTCGTCCGGCGTGACGTCCGCAAGACCGGTGCGCAGACAGCGCAGGACCGCGTCATAGGGCCAGTTTTTTTCCGCGGCCTCCACCGCGCTCAGCAGGAACACGGCGATGGGCTGCTCCATGATGCCCTTCTTTACGTCGATATAGGCCGGGATGCCCGCGCGTTCAAAGGCCCGGGCAAGGTAGGTCCGGTTCCCCTCCAGATCGGCGGAGACCACCGCGAAATCGCGGTAGCGGTATCCCTTCTCCCGAACCAGGCGGCTGATGGTATCCGCCACAAAGACAGCCTCGTCGTCCGGTGAACCGCAGTCCGCCACGAAAATGTGCGCCGCGCGGCCCGCAAACGGTTCCGGCTTCTTCTCCTCCGCGGGGAAATGGGCCGAGGCGAACGCCAGATCGGCCGGCTGCTTTTTTACGCCGGTCTCCGGGACCGGGTCGAAATTGGCCTTAA
Organism: uncultured Lachnospiraceae bacterium; assembly: GCA_902783095.1. Lineage (GTDB taxonomy): Bacteria > Bacillota > Clostridia > Lachnospirales > Lachnospiraceae > UBA3774. Next base: position 1,563 of record CACZPX010000036.1, on the reverse strand, counting down.
TATTGTTTGCGGACGCCGTATCGATCAGCTTCCGCACCGTTTTCTTTGTCAGCGCATGAAGATCAAATTCGTCCACGTCATTGGTGGACGCGCCGGCCGGGACCGTGACGGCGACCGTGCAGTCGATCGCGCGGCGCATCAGCTGGCCGATGATGGAGAGCTGCACCGGGGTAAAGCCGGTAAACCCGTCGATCGCGATCATCGCCCCCCGCAGATAGTCCGACCGCTCCAGAAGCGCAGCCGCGTGTCCCTGCAGTTCCTCCGCGGACAGGGTGTCCGTGTCCTTGATCTTCAGATATTCCGTATACAGCGCGGAAAGATCCCTGAGCTTTCCGGCCAACAGAGGGTCGTCCGGCAGCGCCGCGGAGAGCTCCTGCAGGCGCTCGGGACGTATGCCGTACTGCATCAGCTCGGAGACGGCGGCCTTCATGTGATTGATCACGCCGGTCCTGTGCAGGCCGTTTCTGTAGATCTCAAAGCCGTTCTTCCGGTTCTCGGCCGCCTTGCGGATGAGCATGCTCTTGCCGGACTCATCCAGAAATACCGGAACGCCCGTGTTTTCGTGATCATACAGGCGGTAAGCCAGCCGGTTGAAGCTGAGCACTTCTATGTTGAAGAGGATGTGGTCCGGATGCATAGCAACAAGCCGCCCTTCTGTCTGAAGGGTGGCTTGCTCGGGAACCAGCACGATATGCGTCCGTTCCGGCGCGATCCGTGCCGACGTAATGATCTTTTGGAACAGACGGGTGGTCTTGCCGGTTCCTGCTCCGCCGGTTATGATCGTAAAGGACATGGCTTCCTCAGTTGAAATAGACCGGATCCTGTTCTGCCTTTTCGGCAGGCTCTATGGAGATGAGCTTTAAGAGAGGCACCTGATCCTTGAACTGTTTGACGTATTCGTAGCCGAATTCCACTTCCACGCGGACCCAGTCGCGCTGCTTGTACTTGAAATCGCCTGTGTAGGTACACACGTAGCCCATAAAACGGACGTCGTTGATGCAGCAGGTCATCACAAAGCGGCCGGGCACAAAGGTATTTTTGGACAGGTTTCTGCCCTTGTACACCTGCGCCAGAAAGCGGATATGCTTGCCCATGTAGCGCTCCGGATGCTCCATGGCATCCAGGTACCAGATGCCGTAGTCGATCTCGTCGATGTCGATGACCGGGCCTGAGATGTCATAGGGAGGCAGATCGTTCTCCTCGTCGTATTCCTCTCCGTCCGCCCGCTCGAACATGATCTGCACGCCGGGGTTGAACGCCTTGAAGATGCGGCGCAGACGGGTGCGGTCGGTGTCCTCCGTGCAGCGGTTGAAGATGATCAGGCCGGTCTGGGCAAACTGTTCCATAAACAGCGGCCGCATATTGGCCAGATACATGTCCACCGTTGACGCGTCGATGGCGGAAAACATGCCCGCGTATTCCCAGTATTTGGGCAGGCGGCGCTCCGCCAGCGTGTTGAGCTTCCAGGTGCCGTTGAACTCGATGATCACCTGGTCCGGGTCGTACTTTTTGGCGCACTCCGCCAGAAAGGCGTCGTTAAAGTCTTCCTCGCGGTCGACCGTC
>CACZPX010000035.1 GCA_902783095.1 uncultured Lachnospiraceae bacterium | reverse complement strand
CTTCCGGCCGGGACAGAGCAGAAAGAGGGGGAGCGCTGCTACTCCCACTGCCGCAGCAGTCCGCGCATCCACGCGGCCACGTCCATGCCGTAGACGCGGTTCAGGCAGTCCGGCGAAAAGACCTCGCCGATGCTGCCGGCTGCGGCCTGTCTGCCGTGATCCAGAAGGATCGCGCGGGTGCCGCAGGCGCGGGCAAGGCTTAAGTCGTGCACCACGGAGATCACCGCCTTGCCGGGTTGTTTTAACCAGTCCCCGATCAGGGAAAAGATCTGCTTCTGATACACCAGGTCCAGGTGGTTGGTGGGCTCGTCCAAAATCAGCAGGTCGGGATCCTGGGCAAACAGCTGCGCCAGGAACACGCGCTGCAGCTCGCCGCCCGAAAGCCGGTTGACCGGCCGGTCTTCCATGCCGGCAAGCCCGGTGAGCGAAAGCGCCCGCGCCACCGCAGCCTGGCGGTCCCGGTCGCCATGGCCAAAGAAGCCGCCGGCGTGCGCGTAGCGGCCCAGACCCACCACGGTGCCCACGGTAAAGGCGTAGCCCACGGCGTGATTCTGCGTCAGCACCCCCACGTGCCGCGCCAGTTCGCGCGCGGAAAAGGTCCGCAGGTCCCGGCCCTGCCACAGGATGCGGCCGGTGTAGTCCACCCCGCGGGAGAGGGCGCCTACCACCGTGGACTTGCCGGCGCCGTTGGGGCCGACCAGCATCAGCCAGTCGCCGGCGCTTACGGAAAAGGAGAGGTCCGAAACCGCGGCAAAGCTGCCGTAGCGGACCGTGAGCGCCTCCGCGCGCAGCAGAGGTCCCCTGCCTGCCGGATCGTTCATTTAAGCCGCCCTCCTTGTCTTAAAGTAGATGTATACGAATAAAATGGCACCCACAAAAGAGGTCACCACACCGACGTTCAGTTCCAGTGGCCGCAGGATCATCCGCGCCGCCAGATCGGCCAGCATCAGGAAGACGGCGCCGCCGAACAGCGAGGCGGGCAGCAGGATGCGGTGGTCCGGGCCGGTGATCATGCGCAGGATGTGCGGCGTGACCAGGCCCACGAAGGCGATGGAGCCGCCCACGGAGACGCACACGCCGATCAGCACGGAGACGGTGACGAGCACCGTAAGCCGCACGCGGCGGACGTTTACGCCGATGCTGCGCGCGTTGTCCTCGCCCACGGCAAAGGCGTTCAGCTCGTTGGCCAGCCGCAGCAGAACGGCGCTCCCCGCGGCCAGTACGACAAAGAGGATCAGTGCGTTTTCAAAACTGCTGCCGGAAAGGGAACCCATGGTCCAGAAGGTGATCTGCTTGAGCCGGTCGGAGGCGAAGGTGACCACCAGCGACAGGATGCTCGAGACGAACATGGACCAGATGATGCCGATCAGGATGATGGTGTTGGTGGAAAGGGAATGGTCCAGCCGGTAGGCCAGGGCCAGGATGATCAGCAGGGAGATAAAGGCGAACAGCGAAGCCATGGCCATGGTGCCGGAGACCGGCAGGCCCGGCAGGGTGATGCCGAAGGCGATGGAGAGCGCCGCGCCAAGGGAAGCGCCGGTGGACACGCCCAGGGTGGAACCGTCCGCCAGCGGGTTTTTTAAAAGTCCCTGCATGGCCGCGCCGCACAGGGAGAGGGCCGCCCCCACCTCCGCCACGCAGAGCACGCGCGGCAGACGCACGGAGCGGATGATGTTCACGGTATTGGCAGAGACGCCCTCCCCGCCAAAGAGGGCGGAGAGGGTGTCGGAAAGCGGGATATTCACGCTGCCAAGGCACACGCAGAGCGCGGCCGTAAGGAGCGCTGCGGCTGAAAGGATCAGTATGAGGACCGGTGTAAAGCCGCGCTTACTGCGCTTCATTTCCGTAGACCAGGTCGAACAGAAGCTGCGCGCCGTCCGCGATGCGCGGGGCCGGGCGGGAGAGCTCGTCGTGCTCCAGACGCAGGATCTTTCCGTTTGCCACGGCCTTTACGGCATCCCAGCCGGGGCGGGAAGCGATCTCTTCCTCCGGAGTGGGGCCTTCGCCGTAGTACATGGTGATGGTCACGATATAGTCGGGGTCGCGCTCCAGCACCTGCTCTTCGGAGATCTCGCCCCAGCCGTCCACGTCTTCAAAGGCGTTCTTTAAGCCCAAAAGCTCGGCCACTTCGTTCATAAAGGTGTTCTTGCCGGCGGTCCACAGGCCGTATTCCAGCGGGGAGACCTCAAAGTACACGGTCTGGGTGCCGTCTCCGGTCGCTTTTTCGCTCAGTTCGGCCAGGGAGGCCTTCATGCCGTCGATCACGGTCTGCGCCTGTTCTTCGTGGGCGGTGAGCGTGCCGATGATGCCGATGGAGGTGTAGACCTCCTCGATGGTATGCGCGTCGGAGACGACCACGGCGATGCCGGCGTTCTCCAGCGCGGCGATCTGCTCCTCGGTCTGGGCCATGGTGCTCATCAGCAACACCTGGGGCTCCAGCGCGATGATCTGCTCGATATTGGTCTCATAGCCGGACTGGACGGACGGCTTGTCCGCGACTTCGGGGGGATAGTCGCAGTATTCGCCGCGGCCCACCAGCAGATCGCCGGCGCCGACGGCGTACAGCACTTCACAGTCCGCCGCGGACAGCGCCACGATGCGCTCTACGGGGGTGCGGACGGTCACTTCGCGGCCGGTCATGTCGGTGACCGTCATGGTGGTGCCGTCGTAGGGGGCGGGTTCCGCCGCAGTTTCGGTCGCGGGCGCTTCGGTGGTCGCTTCCGCTGTGGGGGCTTCCGTGGTCGCTTCGGTTTCCGGCGCTTCGGTGGTCGCCTCTGTTGCGGGAGCCGGCGTGGTCTCCGGCGCGGCGGTGGCATCCGCCTTGGCGGCTTCCGTGGTCTGCGCCGCATCGGCGGCGGTGGTCTGTTCGCTGCCGCCGCAGGCGGAGAGGACCGTGACCAGAGCCAGCAGCAGGGCCATAAGGGTTGCAGTCAGTTTTCTTGGTTTCATGTTTCCTCCTAAATATGTGATAGAGTTATTGCAGGCCAAAGCAAAGCGGTACAAAAGGCGGACGTGACATAAAAAAATCCCGTGAACGGATCCACAGGACAGCAAAACAAAGCATGGCGGCGCCACACTTTTGTACACGAACCGAGTCCGCGCGGTCCGGAGTCTTGCTCCCGTGTCTTACAGCAGGCAGGTCTCCTGGCTTGCAGATCATCATGCGCCGCCGCCTTCCCGGTTTCCCAGTGACGTATTGGCGGGCACTCCCTGCTTACAGTGACGGGTTCGCACAGGCCCTGCACCTGTTTCCCTTTTCACCGGAGCACTGCGTGGACGGCGTGTGGCGGGAAGATCTTGACTCTCCGCCGCGCCGCTTCGTGCAGCCTCCGGCACCTGCTGCGGATATTCGGTTTTGTGCCGATAAGGCAAATAGATTATAGAGGGAAAAGGCAGTGCTGTCAAACTGTGAAAAAGCCGCACGCGGGACGAAACAGAAAGTGGTTGCCGGCCGGGAGATTTCAACGTATCATCAGAGAAAGAAAAAACGAGCGGACGGCGGAAAGGAGACGGGGTGAACGATCCAAAAAAGCCCGGAACAGACAACAAAGCGGAGCGGGCGGCTGCCGGCGTTCGGCCGCGGCCGGTCTCCGGCATCATCCTGGCGGGCGGACAGAGTTCCCGCATGGGCAGGGACAAGGCGGAACTGACGCTGGGCGGCAGGACGCTGCTGCAGATCCAGACGGAAAAGCTGCGGGCCGCCGGCATTGAGGACGTCCTGATCTCCGGACGGAGGGAAGGGCCGGAAGGAACGCGCTGCGTGCCGGACCGGTTTCCCGGCAGAGGGCCGCTTGCGGGCCTGCACGCCTGCCTGGAAGCGGCAAATAATCCGGACTGCCTGGTGATCAGCGTGGACGTGCCGCTGCTGCCGGCGTGCGTTTTGGAGGCGCTGCTTTGCGCGCACCAATGCGGGCGGAACGACGCCACGCTGCTGGCCGTTCGCGGACGGACGGAGCCTCTGATCGGCGTGTACCGGAGCAAACTCTCGCGGGAGATCGCTGCCATTCTGGAGGGGGAGCGTTATGCCGTCCGCTTCCTGCTGGACCGGATCCGCTGCGGGGAGGTGCCGTTTCAGGGAGAGGACGCCTGGCTGCTCAACTGCAACACGCCGGAGGACTACGAAACGCTGTGCCGGCTGGCCGGGGGCAGGTAGGGCGTCAGATATTCCGCGCAGAACGGCACGATCCTGCCGGCGTCGTAGACGTGCAGGCTGCAGCGGTGCAGCCGCTCGATATTCAGATTGGACGCGTCCTGAAAGGCCATGGCGGACAGCGTGAGGCTGCCGCTTTGTAGCCTGGTCAGGAAGGTGTCGAAATCCATGGAATCGGGAAGGGAGGCGGTCTTCACTGTGCCGCACGCGGCCGGAGCCTGCGGGGCTGCTCCGCTTTCGGAGACCGGCAGGGGGCCGTCGTTTGGCGCCGCACTCCAGTGCCGTGCTACAAAGGCGCGGCTGTCTTTGGCGGTGCCGCGGGTGCGCGCCGCCTGCGTGATATCCGTCAACGGCAGCAGGCTGCCGTCCGGTTCGATCAGATACCGCGCGCGGAAGCCGCACAGCGGGTGATCGCAGCGGGAGGGCAGAAAACTGCTCACGGGGATCCGCGCCTGGTCGGCGAGATCCGTCATCAGGCGGTCCAGGGTGCAGCGGGAGTCCGCGGGTGAACCTGAAGAACCGTCCCTGAGACCCGGTGAACCTGAAGAACCGTCCCCGGGTGCCGCGGCGGGGAAGCGGCCAAAGTAGGATACCGGCTGAAAGTGCACGCCGCGCACGGCGGGGACCAGGGAGGCCGCCAGCCGCACGATGCCGCCCAGGTCGCGGTCGTTGACGCCCGGTACCACGGTGGGGACCAGCGTTACGCCGAGCCCCAGATCCGCGCACACGCGGACCGCGCAGCGTTTCTGCGCAAGCAGCGGCCGTCCGCGCAGCGCTTCAAAGACGGCGTCCGTCGTGCCGTCAAACTGTAAAAAGACGATGTCCAGCCCGGCGTCTGTCAGGGCTTTTGCATAGGCGGGGTCCTCTGCCAGACGCAGGCCGTTGGTGTTGAGCTGAACGGTGCTGCAGCCGGCTTCCTTCGCATAGCGCACCAGCGCGGGCAGATCGTCCCGCAGGGTGGGTTCGCCGCCGGAAAGCTGCAGCAGCGGGCTGCCGCATTGCCGCACGATGTCCCGCACGGCGGCCTGCAGGTCCTCAAAGGAAGGCTCTGCGGCCGGATCGCCGCCGTTTGCAAAGCAGTAGCGGCAGCGCAGGTCGCAGCGTCTGGTGACCTCCAGCAGGATGCAGCAGGTCCCGCGCTCGTGTTCGGGGCAGAGGCCGCAGTTTCCGGGGCAGGAAAGCCCCGCGTCCGCCGTCAGGGCGTCCGCGCCGTACGTCCAGGCGTCATAGTCCATCAGCCCCTGCCAGACCGGCACGGTAAAGCGGCCGTGGTCCGGACAGGTCCGGTCCAGAAGGACGGCGCCGTCTTCCGTGCGGACAAGGTCCGCTGGCAGGTTTCGCAGGCACACGGGACAGATGGAACGGGTTTTTCGGAAAACCATCTTATTCAAGGCGTTATTCCCCAAGATTAAAGCATTCTTCTTTAAAGAGCATGAATTCCAGCTGATATTTTGCGGAGACCGCGCTCACCGCCTCCCGTACCAGGGCTTTGAGCGGCGCCGCGGGGCAGGCCGCGCTGGCGTTCAGGATCAGGGCCAGCTGCGTGCAGGGCCGCGCAAAGCGATGCGTCAGTTCCACGGGGCGGTCCACGCCCAGCAGATCGGTCTTGCCGTAGTCTCCCTCCGGCGTCCAGGCGAGCAGTTTAAAATGCGGCACGGTGGGAAAACCGCCCGCCGCAAAGCCGTCCCGCAGACGCTCCGCCAGCGCCGTAAGAAAAGCTGTGCCGTCAAAATCGTTGCAGCAGACCGTCAGATGGCCCTGCAGGTAGTATTCGCTCAGGCTGTCCATGGCGCGGATCAGCGCGGCGTTTTCGTAGTCGATCTCCGGATGGCGCAGCGACGCGGCTCCGTTTTTCAGGGCGAGGGAGAGCGCTTCCAGTCCCTCGCCGGTGCGCGCGGAAAGGCCGAGCACCTGCGCCTGCGGAAAGTGCTCCCGCAGCCAGGAAAGCTGCGTCTGCTGTTCGGCGTCCGGGAGGAGATCGCACTTGTTTAAGACGATCAGATCCGCCTCCATAAGCTGTGCGCGCAGGATCGGCGCCATATCGTCGGGAAGCGACCGGCGCAGGATATCCACGCTGCGCGGTTCGGTCAGGACCGTGAACGGCGCGAGCGAAAACCGCCCGGGATAGTCCGCGGTCAGGCCGTGGTAGACGTGCTCCAGCGCGCCGACGCCGAAGCCCGGGATGTCGGAGAGCACCAGGTCGCAGCCGTCCGCGTAAAAGGCGGTCAGCCGCGCGGCCAGTTCGTCCCGGACAAAGCAGATGCATTCATCCGTGATCTGCGCGCAGCGGCAGCCGGCAAGCTTTGCCTGCCGGTCGTCCGCGAGCGTGACGCCGTGCCCCAGGTCGTTGGAGATCATGGCGGCCCGCCCGTGCCTGCCGGTGTAGTAGGCGGTGAGGGTCATCATGGCAGTGGTCTTGCCGGCGCCCAGAAAGCCGGAGAAGACGGCAAATTTATTCATGGATACTCCTTTGCCGCGGCCGTTTTTCAGAAAAAGACCGGCGAACGGTATTACATATTATAACGCAAAAAGACCTTGTGCTCAACTTCGCAGATAAATCATCCAATCGGTCGATGGCAGCGGGGGCGGGATCCTGTATTATTAATAAAACGAAAAAACGCTGCATGCCGCGCAGGCATACGGGACAGCGCAGGTCCTCTCCGGAAAGCGGAGGGGGCCTTTTAAACCCGTGGCATTCGGCGGAAAAATGGGATATAATAGAGCATCGCGCATCATAAAGTGTGATCACGATACAAAAGCGTACGACCGGAGAACAGAGTATGACCAACGAACAGTATATTCAGCAGACAAAAGACGTATTTGCGGCAGTCTTTCCGGACGCCGGTACGCCGCGCGTATTTTTCGCGCCGGGCCGCGTGAACCTGATCGGCGAGCACATCGACTACAACGGGGGCCACGTGTTCCCCTGCGCCCTGACGCTCGGCACCTACGCGGCGGCCGCCGCGCGAAGCGACAGAAAGCTGCGCTTTTACTCCGAAAACTTTAAGGAGGACGGCGTGGTGGAGTGCAGCCTGGACGACTTAAAGAACGATCCAGCGCACGGCTGGGCCAACTACGCCAAGGCCGTGGTCTGGTCCTACGCGCAGCACGGCTATACGCTGCCCGCGGGCTTTGACGTGGTGTGCACCGGCAACCTGCCGGCCAAATCCGGCCTGTCTTCCTCCGCCTCGGTGGAGGTGGTGACGGGCACGCTGATGGCGGCCCTGTTCGGCCTGCCGGTGGAACAGAAGGAGAACGCGCTGCTGTGCCAGTACGCGGAGAACCGCTTCATCGGCGTCAACTGCGGCATCATGGACCAGTTTTCTTCCGCCAAGGGCAAAAAGGACCACGCGCTGTTTTTGAACACGGCTACGCTGGACTGCCAAACGGTGCCGCTGGACCTGAGCGGCAGGCGGCTGATCATCGTGAACACAAACGTAAAGCACGAGCTGGCCTCCTCCGCCTACAACGACCGCCGCGGCGCCTGCGAGGAGGCGCTGGCGGACATTCGGAAGGTGAGACCCATCGGGGCGCTGTGCGAACTTTCCCCGCAGGACTTTGACGCGGTGAAGGGCGCCATCCGGCGGGAAGCGGCCTTAAAGCGCGCCCGCCACGCGGTGACGGAGGAAGCGCGCACCGTGCAGGCGGTGGACTGCCTGCAGCGGGGCGACCTGGCGGCGTTCGGGCGGCTGATGAACGGCTCGCACGAATCGTTAAAAAACGACTTTGAGGTGTCCTGCGCGGAGCTGGACGTGCTGGCGGAGACGGCGCAGACCCTGCAGGGCGTGCTGGGCGCCAGGATGACGGGCGGCGGCTTTGGCGGCTGCACGGTGAACATCGTGGAGGAGGACGCCGTACCGGCGTTCATCGAAACGCTGGGCCGCATCTATACGGAAAAGACGGGTCTTACGGCGTCGTTCTATACGGCGGCGGCCGGGGACGGCGCGCACGAGTGCATATAGGGGAGAAGACCATGAACATCTACGAGCAGGTGATGGCGCGGCTGGCCGCGGGAGAAGCGGCCGCGGTAAGGACGACGATCCGCGGGACGGAAGGCCGCATCGCGGAGGGGCTGATCAAAGAGGTGGCGCCGGTAAAGCCTGCGGTGGACGAGACCGGCCGACGCGCCGCGTCGGTGACGGTGGAGCGCACCGGAGAGGCGACGGTCATAGAGGAACCGGTCCTGCCGCAGGAGCGTCTGATCGTACTGGGCGGCGGGCATATCGCACTGCCGGTCGTAGAGTTCGGCGCGAAGGTGGGTTTTGCGGTGACCGTGGCGGACGACCGTCCGGAGTTTGCCAACGCCATCCGCTTTCCCTGGGCGGACAGTGTGATCTGCGACACCTTTGAGAACGCGCTGAAGAAGATCCGCATCACACCGTATGACTTTGTGGTGATCATCACGCGCGGGCACCGGCATGACGCGGACTGCCTGCGGCAGCTTTTGCCGGGGACCTGGCCCGCCTATCTGGGGCTGATCGGTTCCAGAAGGCGCGTGCGCGGCCTGTTCGACATGCTGGAAGAGGAAGGCTTTCCCCGCGAGAAGATGGACAGGATCTGCACGCCCATCGGGCTTGCGATCGGCGCGGTCACGCCGGCGGAGATCGCCGTGTCGATCCTGGCGGAGCTCGTGGCCTACAAGCGCCTGCCGGAGCACGGAAGCTGCGGCACGCGCCTGTGCAACGACTCGGACCTGGAGCTGTCCATGGTAAAATACCTGGCGGAAAACCGGGACCCCAAGGCCGTTGTGACCGTGATCGGGACCAAGGGGTCCACCCCCCGGGAGGCCGGCGCCAAGATGGCGGTGGATCCGTACGGCAGGGTGACGGGCAGCATAGGCGGAGGCTGCAGCGAGAGCGCCGTGACGCACGACGCGGTGCGGCTGATCGGAACGGGGCGCTACCAGGTGCAGGAGATCGATCTGACCGGCGACGTGGCCGAGTCGGACGGCATGGTCTGCGGCGGAAAGATGTGGGTGCTGCTGGAGGACGGGTCACCGGCCTGAGCACGCGCCGGACGCGGCCTGACCGGCAGCCGGCAGGTACGGGAGAGACGCGCGGCATTTGACGAAAGGGTATCGTATCCTGTATAATAAAAGTTGGTCCGGACAGAAGACGGACGGGCGATCCGAATGACCGCCGAAGCCCGGAACATCATATAAGCTGCAACAGAGACAATGGGCAAGAAGGAGGAACACATGTCAGATTATCTCGGGAAAGACGTTTTTAAGCTGGGCTTTGGCCTGATGCGCCTGCCGCACACCGCGGACGGTGAGAATGATATGCCGCAGATCAAGGAGATGGTGGACCGCTTTATGGAGGCCGGCGGCACCTATTTCGACACCGCCTACGTCTACGACGGCGGCAAGAGCGAGCTGGCCTTTAAGGAGGCGGTCGCGGAGCGCTATCCGCGTGAATCCTTTACCGTGGCGACCAAGCTGTTCGCTGCCAAGGACAAGGACGCGGAGTTTTTGCGCAACGAGTTCAACGTGAGCCTGGAGCGCACCGGCGCCGGCTATATCGATTTCTATCTGCTGCACAACATCAACACCACCAGCCTGCCCATCTTTGATCAGTACGACATCTGGGGTTACGTCAAAGGCCTGAAGGAAAAAGGTCTGGTGAAGCACTGGGGCTTCTCCTTCCACGATATGCCCGAACTGCTGGACCAGGTGCTGACGGATCATCCGGATGCGGAGTTCGTACAGCTG
>CACZPX010000034.1 GCA_902783095.1 uncultured Lachnospiraceae bacterium | reverse complement strand
CGCGGCATGGCGCCGGACGGCGTGACCTTCCTGATGACGGACGGCGTTATACCGTATCTGTACAACACGGAGACCGGGGCCAGGATGACGCTTTTACCGGCGGATGAGAGGACCTGCGAATTGGCAAAAAAAATGCTGCGAAGAAGTGCCGCGCAGCAGGGAGAGGCAGAGCTGGAAAAGCAGGAAGAGGAGATCGCAGCCCTGCAGGGCGAACAGCTGACGGAGGCGCTCTGCAAGCTGAGCGGTGAGGATCCGGTTGGGCCGATGGCCTATTTTTCCGGCCTTCAGGCGGATGGCAACTACATGGATATCGTTTTTACGGGCGGCGGATTACCTGCCCTGATCGACTGCGGCACGGGGGCTTATTACGCTTTGGAAATGATGCAGATCACCGCGGTACGGGACGGGAAGGCGCTGATGACTTCCATTCCGCCGTTGGCCGTGGCACAGGTCATAGATCTGGAGACCGGACAGATCACGGAAGAGGATTTTACCACGGTGGGCGGTCTTGAAGGCGGTGCTTCCATGAAAGCCTGCACCTTCCTGCCGGACGGCAGCATCTGCGCCGTCCTGCGGGCTGTCAATATGAGCTATGAACACGGCCAACCCTGCGTGATCGCCGTACGGACGCCGCAGGGGAAGGAGGAGATCTACCCCATCGGCAATATCATGTACGGGAAGGAACCCGACCTCGTATGCGGCACGGAGGACGGCTGTATCATCGCGCAGTCACGGCAGTTAGCGATGGATCGGCTGCCCTATCTGGTGGACCGGACCACCGGAGAGGTCTCGCTGATAAAAAGCGAGGATCTGCAGGTCGTGCGCACGACGCTTTCGCAGCTGCAGGAAGCGGACGGGCAGGTGCCGGACGCAAACGGGGACGGCTCGATGATCCCGCTGGAGGCGATGTCCGACGGGGCGACGGTGCTGCTTTGGGGGACTTCGCAGGGAGAACTGCTTCTGTACCGGCCCTCTTCCGGCGAGACGCAGGGACTGGTTCCGGATGCGGAAAACGGCTTTCCCGCGCCGCAGACCTTTTGCGGCAACCACTATGACCGTTTCTGGATGATGAGCTTTAACGATCTGACAAACTATACGCAGCTGACCGTGCAGTAGCACGGCGCAGGCGGCGGTACGGCCCGGATGGGCCAAAGCACAGAGAGGATACGGCCCGGGCGGGGTGAAGTACAGAGAGGATACGGCCCGGACGGGCAGAAACATTGAAAAAAGGAGCATGGGAAATGAAGGTTCAGGAACTCGGCAATTCCGGCATTATGGTATCGAAGGTGGCGCTCGGCGCCTGGGGCCTTGGCGGCGGCGGTGTGTGGAGCGATCACGACTCCACCGTGGAAGAGACGAAAAACCTGCTGGCGGCCTGCCGTGAGCACGGCGTCAACTATATCGACACGGCGCCCGTGTACGGGACCGGCGAGAGCGAACGCCTGCTGGGCGAGGCCTTAAAGGGCTGCCGCGGCGATTTTATCCTGCAGACCAAGTGTTCCTTAAACTGGCGGAACGAGGGCGGCAACTTCCACTACGAGCGAGACGGCTATACCGTGAACAACGATACCCGCGCCGCGGCCGTGAAAAAGGACGTGGAGGATTCGCTGCGCCGTCTGCAGACGGACGTGATCGACTCCATCATCGTGCACTACGTGTGCAAAAGCTTTCCGGTGGAGGAGACGGTGGGCGCCCTGGAAGACCTGATCAAAGAGGGCAAGATCCGCACCTACGGCCTGTCCAACAGCCAGCCCGCGGATCTCACGACCTATAAGGCGGCGCCGCACGCCACGGACGGCGTGGCGGTGGTGCAGGAGTTTTTCAGCATCTTAAGCCCGTTCCACGGCCGGGACTACTTTGCGGAATGCAAAAAGCACGGCACCACCTTCCAGACCTACGGCGTGCTGGAAGAGGGCTTTTTGACCGGCCCCGCCTTTATGGAGCGGCAGTTCGCCAAGACCGATATCCGCGCGCGCATCCCGTGGGTACAGGAGGAAAAGAAGGCCGGCCTGCGCAGGATGTTTGAAGCCTGGAAGCCGCTGTGCGAAAAGTACGGCTGCAGCTACTCCAACCTGGCGGAAGCCTGGGCCCTGACCCAGTATGACAAGATGAGCCTGCTGGTGGGCATGCGCAAGCTCGCCAACGTGGAAGACAACGCAAAGTGCCTGGATATCGCGCTGACCGCGGAAGACGCCGCCTTTATGGAAGAGACGGTAAAGGACATCCAGGAGGCCGTGCTGGACAAGTAAGCGATGGAGACCGACTACAGGCGAAAAGTGACGATGGACCCCTCCGGCTTTGTGGTGCTGGCGGACGCGGTCCCGGGCATCGTGCAGGAGATCCGCTATTACTCCACCTACAACTTTATAGGGGAGCGGATCGACGGCTACGAGGAACCGGCCGCCCTGCTCACAAAGGAGGCGGCGCGCGCCTTAAAGGCGGTGAGCAACGAGATGAACGTGATGGGTTACCGGCTGAAGGTCTTTGACGCCTACCGGCCGGCCTGCGCGGTGCGCCAGTTTGTGCTGTGGGGAATAGAGGATACGGACGTCCGCATGAAGCCGTATTTCTATCCGGACCTGCCCAAGCAGGAACTGTTTGCGAAGGGCTACATCGCCAGCCGTTCCGGCCACAGCAGGGGGAGCACGGTGGATCTGACGCTGCTCGATATGGCCACGGGGAAGGAAGTGGACATGGGCAGTCCGTTTGACCTGTTTTCTCCGGTCTCGCACCCGGACAGTCCCGCCGTCACAAAGGAACAGCACGACAACCGGATGCTGCTGCAGAAGGTGATGGTGCGGAACGGTTTCGTGCCGATCGACTGCGAGTGGTGGCACTTTACGCTGCGGGACGAGCCCTACCCGGATACGTACTTTGAGTTTCCGGTGTCTGCGGCGTATCTGAAGCGGTAGAAGAGACCGGCGCCGGGGCATATAAAAAAGTCAGGGTGCAGCCATGCGGCTGCACCCTTTTACGTTGTGTTTAAACCTGAGTCTGGTGTCCGGCAGATACCGTCGCGTGTGCTTACAGGCTCTCCTTGATCGTCTCGTAGATGCCGTCCGCCATGGGGATGGCTTCCGCCAGGATCGCTTCGCCCTGCGCCTTGTAGGCAGCGGCCTTTTCGGTGTCCTTCAGGCTTCCGATGTTGATCAGCACGTTCAGCCAGCCGCCAAGGAGGGCGCTGCGGATCATCAGCGCGGAGACGCCCAGATCGCTCGCGGCGGAGGTGTTGGATTTGCCCACCAGCTTCTGCGTGAGTTTTAAAGCCTCGGCCGACAGCTGCATGATGGCGAGCGGGGATTCGGTGCAGACCACGAGCGCCGCCTGGATGGCTGCGGAGCGGGCCGCCTTTTCCTCGTCCGTGGACTTGGGCAGGGCAAAGGCTTCGCCGATCTTGTTGAAGGCCTCGGTGTCCTCGTCGATGGCGGTGAGCAGTTTCTGCTGCAGGCAGTGCGCCGCGTCGAAGACTTCCTTGGCAAGCTCGTGATGCTCTTCGTATTTCTTCTTGGACAGGGTGAGCGCAGCTACCATGGCAGCCAGGGCGGAACCCAGGGCGCCGGCAAGTGCGGAGGCGGAACCGCCGCCCGGCGCGGGGGCGTCGGAGCCCAAGAGGTCGGTGAATTCGGTTACGGTCATATCGGTCAGTTTCATGGTATGTTCCTCCTTCTTTTGAAGACGCGGGCGAGACGCGGGGACGGTCCTTACTGTCCTCATTGACATGAGGACAGTAAGGACCGTCCCCGCGTCTTCACCCACGCCTGCAGGCGTCGTTATTTCATATCGATCAGATGATACTCCAGCACCTGCTCGTGGCAATGGAAGTTTTCGATCTTCAGGTAGTATTCCGCGCAGTCGATCAGCGCCTTGGCGGGCGTCAGGCCCACGATCTCGGTGCCGATGATGCGGACGCCGTAGCGGTCGGCCAGCGCGCGGATCATCTCATAGGCGTAGTAGAGCGGCGTGCCTTCGTAGTTGACCATGTTCATGGAGACCTGCGCGATATTGCGTTCCTCCATCATGATGCCCACGGCCATGCGGTACTTGAAACCGCCGGAGGAGCCGCGGATGGCCTTGGCGATGTTCTTGGCGATCTCCAGGTTGTCGGTATCCAGGTTGACGTTGAAGGCGACCAGCGGCATGCGCGCGCCGATGGCGGTGATGCCGGCGGTGGGGTGGATCTTTCGCTCGCCAAAGTCCGGCGCCCAGTCTTCCTGCAGAAGCTTCTCGGGCATTCCCTCAAACTGGCCCTTGCGGCAGGCCGCCAGGTTGCGGCGTTCGGGGCGGGTGGCGGAGTCCTCGTAAAGGAAAGACGGGATCTGCAGCTCGTCCCAGATGCGCTTGGCTACGCGCTTGCTCATCTCCACGCAGTCCTCCACGGTCACGTCCTTGGTCTGCGGAACGAAGGGGATCACGTCGGTGGCGCCCATGCGGGGGTGCTGGCCCACGTGCTTGGTCATGTCGATGGTCTCGCTGGCCTTCTTGCACAGCCGGAACGCGACTTCCTCGATGCCCTCCGGGCTGCCGATCAGCGTAAAGACGCAACGGTTGTGGCTGCCGTCGCTCTGCACGTCGAACAAGGTGCAGCCGGGCACGCTGTTGGCTACGTCTACCAGACCTTGGAAGACGACGGGATCAACTTCCTTGCTGACGGAAAAATTGGGGATGCATTCTACTAATTTGGACATTTGTTCCTCCTTGAGGGTTTTATTATGCGCGCAGCGCGCTTGTTTCGGGCGGAGCAGAAGTATCCCCGCCGCCTTTTGTTACTCTTTCAGATCCACAAACAGTCTGCCGCACTGCGACAGATAGGTGTTCTCGTTCCACACCAGCATGGAAGAGGAGTGCGCCGTAAGCCCCGCTATGGGCTTGGAATACAGGCCGGAGCCCGGCACGGTGGCGGTGATGGACCGCGGCAGAAAGCTCATGCCGAAACCCGCCAAAATCATCTGCACCGCGATGTGCGTGCTGGTGCACTGGCACACGATGCGCGGCCGGAAGCCGTGGCGCAGGCATTCGTCGGACAGGAAGTTGCTGTAGCCCCAGATATCGTCGCTGCGCAGCAGGCAGAACGGCGCGTCACGCAGCAGCTCCATGGGGATCTCGGAAAGCTCCGGCGCGGGGTCCAGTTCCCTTGTCATGATCAGTTCCAGCGGGTCCTCGCTCAGGATCCGCTCGGAAAAGCCGTACTGGCCGGTGGCGCCGCTGCGGATGAAGATCGCGTGTACGTTGCCGTGGCGCAGGTCCTCGATCAGCTGCTGCGGCGTATCCACGTTCACGCGCAGGTCCACCTTTGGATAGCGTTCGCGGTAGCGGCGCAGGTAGTTCATGGCGTAGGGGATCACGGAGTAGATGATGCCCACCTTTAACGTGCCCATGATGCCCTGCTCGATGTTTTTGATGTTGGTCACCATGGTGTCCATGCCCTGCATGAGCATGCGGCTCTCCTGGTACAGACTCTGGCCGGCCTGCGTCAGGCGCACGCCCTTGCTGCCGCGGATGAAGAGCGCGGTGCCCAGCTCGTCCTCCAGCAGCGCGATCTGCCGGGAGACCGGCGGCTGCGCCACGTGAAGACGGCGGGAGGCACCCGAGATGCTTCCCTCCTCGGCCACGGCGCAGAAATATTCCAGCTGCTGCAGTTTCATGGACGGTATCGCTCCTGTGGATCGCCGGACCGACAGGGCGGTCCGCTGTTGTTCGGTTATGATTATATGATATTCTGAGCAGCTTTGCTATACCAATTTAATATGGAAGATATATCAATTTGGTTTTTTTCACCGCGCCCGGTTGCGAGTAGAATAAAGATGAATCAGAAGGCCCCGAAACGGGATCACGCAGACCACGGGAAAGGAAGGAATCACGATGATCGATTACACCGATGCCATGACGATAAAACTGGACTACGAACTGCCGGACTATCCGCAGATGGATCCGCAGTACCGCCGCGCGCCGAAGCGCGAGTCGAAGCTCACCGAGGCCGATAAGGCGCTGGCCATCAAGAACGCCCTGCGCTACATCCATCCGGACCATCACGCGCAGATGGCGGAAGAGTTCGCAAAGGAGCTGGCAGAGCGCGGCCGCATCTACGGCTACCGCTTCCGCCCGGAAGGCGCGCTGCACGGTAAGCCCATCGACGAATACAAGGGCAACTGCATCGAGGGAAAGGCCATCCAGGTGATG
>CACZPX010000033.1 GCA_902783095.1 uncultured Lachnospiraceae bacterium | reverse complement strand
GCTTTGCGCTCATCTCCGCTGCCATCGTTGCTATCGTTTCCATCATTGCCATCGTTTCCGGCGTTTGACGATATCCGCCGAATGCCTGCAGACATATGCAAAAGCCGGGGGAGCAGCTGCTCCTTCCCGGCTCTTTTTCTTTTCTTTTTGTTCTTTTACTTTTTACTGTCCCCTCAGTTGTCCCAGGATCTGGGGTCTCTGGTCCGCTCGGCAAAATCCCCGCCCGTCATATGGGCGTCGATCTTCTCCGTCCGGTCGATGATCCACGTGCGAAGCGTCTCCACGTCGTCCTCATAGGACTCCAGACCCCACTCGCCGCGGCCCCAGCGTTCCTCGTCGTAGACCTGGGCGTCGGTGATCTCAGCCCGCCAGACGTCCATCACGCCGCCGGCCTTCGTCAGCTCTCCGCTCGCGCCTTTTACGGTCTCCCACTGCTCCTCCAGCGCGGCAATAAAAGCCGGATCCTCCTTCAGTCTGTTGATCCACACATGCTGCGCGGAATTGACCAGATCCCGGTTTTCCC
Source organism: uncultured Lachnospiraceae bacterium (assembly GCA_902783095.1). Classification (GTDB taxonomy): domain Bacteria; phylum Bacillota; class Clostridia; order Lachnospirales; family Lachnospiraceae; genus UBA3774. Next base: position 3,484 of record CACZPX010000033.1, on the reverse strand, counting down.
GCCGGTAGGCGACGTAATCAAAATCCCAGAGCGGGCCGAAATACAGCTTGCCGTCGCGCACCTTATACAGATAGTTGCTGTCCGTTCCGTAGGCGTCCTGGTTCTGGCTGAACTCCTGCACCCACCAGAAGCTTACGGCGGAGTCCAGATCCAGATAGTCGGTATAGGACCGTCCGTCGCCGTCCCGGAACGCTTCGCCGAAGATCGCATCCTCCGTTTTCTGCACGTAATCCCGGATATAGTCCCGCTGCGCGTCGTTTTTATAATCCTCGCCGAATTCCGGTTCTTTGTTCAGGAACACGGCGCCGCGGTCCGTGAGAAAACGGTTGTAGGGATCCTCGTCCTCCTCGCGGCACATCCGGAGCAGATAACCGCCCGTGACTGCCGGCGCTTCCGTGTCCTCTTCCGACAGTTCATCGATCTCCACACGGCCACTGCCCAGCCGCACCTGCTCGCAGAGCAGATACAGTCCCTGATACCGGTTGCCTAAAATCAGTTCCACCGGAACGCACTGCGGCGTATACGCCAGCCCCAGCTGCGTCCCGAGCCAGAACGTCAGACGGTTCCGCATATGCGAGATGTCGAAGTAGTTGGCCAGCAGGACCCAGTTTTTGTTGGCGCCCATGCCGAACAGATCCTGTTTTTTATCCAGTTTCAGCCGGAACGGGTTCTTTCCCTGTCCCCAGGTGGATTCGCCGCGGCCGCGGATATACTCCAGCTTCAGACCCTGCAGGCTCTCCTGCGGTACGTCCGAATAGTCACCGGTATAGCCTGCCGGCACGACAATATCGACCGCGCCCGTGCTTTTCACGCTGTGGTCATAGCTTTCCAGCATCTCCTGTTCGGTACCGAAGCCCTTTGCCAGCGCCTCTTCGCTCTCGTCGATGCGGATGTTCAGGACGGGCACCGTGGTCTGCATAAACTCCAGACTGCGGAAAAAGATCCCCGCGGTCTTCGTCTCCTCCGCGTTCAGATCAAAACCGACGGAGATCCGGTGTCTGCCGGTCAGCGTCTCGGAAAGGACGCAGGACTCCCACTCCGTCATCCAGCCTTCTTCGCGGTCGGCCTGCGGGATAGGCATCGTCATCCACGGATCCTGCGCATCGTCCAGATAGATCTCAAGAGCGGCGTCGATGCCCGCTTCCACCAGCAGTTCCGTCTGAATCCGCTGCACCGGCGCGCCGTCAAAGACGTACTCCTCCGTCACAAGTAGACGCCCGGCGTTGAGGTCCTTTACCGTTCCGGTCAGCAGCAGCGCGCTGCTATACGCATCATTTTCATTAAAGATCTCCGCGGATGCATTCTCCAGGCCATCCGCAAAAACCAGTTTTTCCGCTTTCAGCAGATCCGGCAGATAGTGGCGCAGATACGGGTCGGCCATCGCCTCCCTCTGCGGTTCCTCTGCGGCGCTCTCCGTCCCGGACTGTGCGGCCGGCGTTTCGTTTTCCGCTGCCGTTCCCTTCTCAGTCGTCTCCGTCGATTCCCCGCCGGCACTCTCCGCCGTCTGGACCGGCGCTGTCTGCGCCGTGGTGTTTTCCTGCTGCGCCGTCTCCGCGCCGGAGCACCCGGAGAACGCCGTCACAAACAGAATCGCCGCCAGCAGCATGCTCATCCCATATTTCACCTTGTTTTCCTCCGTTTCGTCATGATTTGACTACCGTTTTTTAACACGGTGATTATAGCATATTCCGGGCAGAACACCCATTCGTTAATCAGAAGGTTGCCTGTACACTTTCTCCGGGATCTGTCTGTTCTCAGTCAGCGGTACAATCCGGCATGCCGGCAAGATATATCGAGCAATAAAAAAGGGCTGCCCGCAGGCAGCCCCAAAGGGAATCATTCGGTTATCCTTCAATCAGGATCGTCTTCTTTTCCGGAAGTTTGGCCTTTTCCTTCTTCGGCACGTTCAGGTGCAGCACGCCGTGTTCAAAGGAAGCCTTGATCTCCTCTTCCGTCAGGTTCTCACCCACGTAGAAGCTCCGCTGCATGGCGCCCTCATAGCGCTCTTTGCGGATGACCTTGCCCTTTTTGGATTTCTCATCCTCGTCCAGGCCCTTCTGCGCGCTCACGGTCAGGTAACCCTTGTTCAGCTCAACGGTGATCTCCTCTTTCTTAAAGCCAGGCAGATCGATATCGACTTCGTAATGGTCCTCATGCTCGTGCACATCGGTCTTCATCAGACGGTCGGCATGCTTGCCATACAGCTTCTTTTCCGTGCGGTCCAGATCTCTGAAATCCGGGAAATCAAACCAGTCATCAAACAGATTCTCTCCAAAAATACTCGGTAACAACATTTCTTTTTCCTCCTTATACTCAAATCTTTTGAGCATCGGGACGGAGGGTTTGGATCGATTGGAACTCTCGTTCTTTGGTCTTCTCTGTTCCTTTGTTCTGCCTACGGTATAGCACTTTTGTTAGCACTCGTCAATAGTGAGTGCTAATTTTCTTGTGAATCTTCTGTCACAATTGTCAAGTTTTTTGCTTGACAGGCGACCGCCGCCCCGTGCCGCAAGACAGGGCGGGCCGCTTTTAAAAGCGCGGCCATCCGCGCAGAACGCTCGTCACTCTCCGCAATAATCCCTGTAATCGGCCTCGCTCGCAAAAAGGAGGTACCGGCCTTCCACAAAACCCATGTATCCGCTGTCCGTCACGTAACCCTTCATCTTTTGGCCTCCTTTGTCTTTTTTCGGCGCTTCCGCGCCGTTTTTTCTTTTCTGCGTCTATCATATCAGCATTGGTGTCCGATTTTTTGCCCTCCGACGCGCCGCATCAGAACATTTGTTCTTTTTTGTATCCCTTTTGTTTCTTTTTTGCCGCTGCGTTCTTCTTCCGGGACCGCTGCCCCGCCGCAGGCCCGGCCAGCTGTTCTCCCATCTTTCCTGCTTTTTTCGGTGCGTATTTTAAGTTTGTATGCTATACTTTTGGCGGATGTCCCTTGTACGCATCCCTGTAAGGAAGAAGGTCTTCGGAGGTTTTTGCCATGATAAAGACAACGCGACGCCTGGCGCTTCTGCTGGCAGCTGCGATCCTTGTAACGGCCTGTACGGCGCAGCAGCCCGCGCAGGAGACCGCTGTGCAAACCCCTGTGCAGACCGGTACCGCCGCGGCATCCGAGGCTCCGGAGACCACCGCGCAGACCACTGCCGCGGACACGACACCGGCCCCCGCAGAGAGCACGGAGGAAGCCGAAACACCGGCCCCTGCCGAAAGCATGGCGCCTGCCAGCGACGGGGACGGCGAGACCTCTGCAGACAACGGAACGAATGCCGAAACGACCCCGGCGGAGTCGACGGAAGCGATCCCCTCTTCCGTTTCGGACGCCCCGGAAGAGGCCTTCCTGCCGCTTCCGGTGGGAAGCTTTTCCGATGATTTTGACCTCTCGGAAAACGGCGAAGCGGTCGGCGCTGCAGAGATCGAATCCCTGGAGCGTGCCATGCGGGCCTATTCCCATCCGTACGACAGCCCGCTCGTCAACGACGCGCCG
>CACZPX010000032.1 GCA_902783095.1 uncultured Lachnospiraceae bacterium | reverse complement strand
GAATGTCTGTTGTCCATGCCCGTCATGGCGGTGTCCTCCTCCGTCCCCTGTATGGTTAAAAGCCGTCTCCGGTCCGCACAAAGGCGCATATCTGTTTTTCGCCTTACAACCGGTATTTCCGTTGTCAGTATACTACCAAAGCGGATCGGACTCCACGCTTTTTGACAGGGTTTCTCTATCTTTTGGGTAGCTGCGCGAAAAAACCGCCGGGGAATCGATAACCCCGGCGGCAGCCCCGTCTTATTATACAGGTCTTTACGGAATATTCTCCAGACAGATGGATTCCAGAAAGGCTTCCAGTTCTTCGCGCGGCAGCACTTTGTATTCGTGGGAGCGTCCGCCGTCCGGATAGGGAATGTTTTCAAAGATGATATGGATGCTCACAAAGGACTCCGGGCGATCGATGATGAAGATCACCGAGGGATCGATCAGCGTGCCGTTTTTGGAGAGGAACTCCTCCGTCGCTTCGATGGCGGACACATGAATGCCCGCGACGGTCGTGTAGTCCCATTCCTCGTAATGGGAGGGATCATCGATGTTCAGCGTTACTTCATTTAAGACGCCCTTCACACAGCGGTCCATCCGAAAAGCGAAAGCATTTTCCGTATCCTGCCAGTCCGTCATCCGTTCGATGGAGAAAGACCCGTCATCGTAATACCAGTAGTCCGGACTGCCGGCATGGCGGCCGGTGCGCTCGTTCAGCGTGGGGAAGATCCGCGCGATCCCGGTCTTTTCGCACAGATCATCCAGCGAACCGGTCCCGGTAAGGGTGTGATGGGGCTGCAGCCCGTATTTTGTAAGAACGTCATCCAGCCTGTCTTTGGTCTCCTGATCCCAGCAGCCGTAGACGTCGTAATAAGTCTCGATGGGTTTTTCGTCATTCGGCACTTCGCTTTCATGTGCATAGAAATACGGACGGCAGAACGCGTCCCATTCCATCCAGGCCTCGTATTCCGGTGAGCCCTTTATGCCCGCAAGGCTTACGTTCATGTAGTTATAGGTCATACTGCCGGTCTCCGGCGCTGCGGCCCCGCTTTCCCTGCTGTCCCGTGCGGTCTGTGCCTCCTCAGTGACGGCCCAGGTCATGTCGATTGCCGTACTTTCTCCGGCCAGGTCCTTTAAGCCGATCCAACCGGCTGCGTAGGCTGCGCCGCCCAGCAGCAGGATGCCGCCCAGGATGCCCGCAGCCACGGCGCCGAAACGTCTGCCCTTATTCAGTTTCATCATCGTTGCCTCCTTCTTTTTGGATCGAACGGCACCGGAAGCGTCTTCCTTACTGCCGGCACCGCCCGCCGCGTTGGAGGAAACCATCGCCAGGATGTTGTCCAGCGCCTCTTTCCGGGTGCCGTCATCCAGTTTGAAGTTGTCAAATCCTTTTATCACTTTTCGCTTCATCTTACGGTTCCTCCAGAAACTTTTTCAGCAGCTTGCGGGCCCTTGCAAGCTGTGTGCGAACGGTGGCCGGGGGCTTGTCCTGCAGCTTCGCGATTTCTGCAGAGCGATACCCCACATAGTAGTACAGATAGATCACGTCCTTGTACTCCGGCGGCAGCTTTAATATGGCTTCCGCCACGTCGTAATCGGCAGCCGTCTCCGGCGCGGGCAGCTCCTCGTGGTCGTCGATGTCCTCGGTTCGACGCGCCGGGCTTTTCAGCGCGTTCTTGCACAGGTTCGACGCCGTAACGATGAGCCAGGCCTTTTCATGTTCCGGACTGTCAAAGGCTGTTTCGGACCGGATCAGGCGGACGAAGGTCTCCTGCAGCAGGTCCTGCGCCTCGTCGTGATTCTTCATAAAGGCGAAGCAGACCCGCCAGACGGTGTCGGCATGACGCTCGTATATAGCTGTGATCTCATCTGCTGTGCGCACAGATCCATTCCTCCGTTCATACAGGATACAGATCAGAAAGCAAAAGTGTTTCAAGGGTTGATTGAAAGTAAAAACAGCGGATGGCATTTCATCCGCTGTCTGTCCGGCCTTTTCCGGCGCCGTGCCGGTTCGGGGCGTCAGTGCGCCCCGGGTGGGACAAAAGGACCGTCCCCGGGGTTCACTCCACGCCGAGGTACTTGTAATCCTTGTCTTCGACGGTCTTCTTAATGGTCGCCTCATCCAGGTCCGCGTTCAGGTTCAGAACGGCGGTACCGGCCACGTGGCTCACCACGGCCTCGTCCACCTGAGGCAGCGCCTCAAACGCCTTCTTTACGGTTGCCTCGCAGTGCGGGCACATCATGCCTTCGATCTTCACAGTCTTGGTCATAACAGATCCTCCTCTTGCTTTGTCGTTTTTTTGATCCTCTGCCGTCTGCAGGGTGGTATCCTTATTTTCGGGCGCCGCGCCGGTCTGCGCCGACGCCGTTTTGCTGCGCTTCCGCAGCGGCCTGTCGTGCTTCGTGCTGTGCAGCTTGAACAGGTTCAGCCGCAGGGCGTTCATGCACACGGTAAAGCTGGACAGGCTCATGGCTGCCGCGCCGATCATCGGGTTCATCGTCCAGGAGAACAGCCCGGCCGCCAGCGGGATGCAGATCACGTTGTAGAAGAAGGCCCAGAACAGGTTCTCATGGATGTTGCGCAGCGTGCCGCGGCTTAACCGCACCGCCGCCGCCACGTCGGAGAGCGTGCTGTTCATCAGCACCACGTCCGCGCTGTCGATGGCCACGTCCGTCCCCGCGCCGATGGCGATGCCTGTGTCCGCACGGGTGAGCGCAGGCGCGTCGTTGATGCCGTCGCCCACCATGGCCACCCTGCCCTTCTGCTGCAGGCGGCGGATCACCGCCTCCTTGCCGTCCGGCAGAACGCCTGCGATCACCTCGTCCACGCCGGCCTCCTCGCCGATGGCCCTTGCCGTCCGCTCGTTGTCGCCGGTGAGCATCACCACTTTTATGCCCATGTTCCGCAGCTGCTTAACGGCCGCCGCGGAATCCGGCTTGATCACGTCGGCCACGGCGATGATGCCAAGCAGCGCGCCTTCCTCTTCAAAGAGAAGCGGCGTCTTTCCGGAAGCCGCCAGCGCGTCCGCCTGCGCCGCAAGCTCTTTGTCCACCGCCGCAAGCGTGCGGATAAAGCTGCCGCTGCCCCCGTGCAGTTTCTTTCCGTCTATCACGGCCTCCAGACCGTTGCCGGGCAGGGCTTTGAACGCTGTTGCCGCAGCTGCCTCCAGGCCGCGCGCCTGCGCCTCGGCCACCACTGCCTTTGCCAGCGGATGCTCGCTCTTTGCCTCCAGCGCGTAGGCCTTTGCCAGCAGTTCCTCTTCCGTGCGGCCGGCTGCCGGAACCAGATCCGTCACCTTCGGTTCGCCGCTTGTGATGGTCCCGGTCTTGTCCAGCGCCACCACGTCCACGCGGCCGGCGGATTCCAGCGCCTCGCTGGTCTTAAACAATATGCCGTTTTTGGCTCCCAGGCCGTTGCCCACCATGATGGCCACGGGCGTGGCCAGGCCCAGCGCGCAGGGGCAGGAGATCACCAGCACGGAGATGCCGCGCGCCAGCGAAAAGCTGAACGTCTGCCCGGCGATCAGCCAGCCGATCACCACGATCACGGCGATGCCGATCACCGCCGGCACGAACACGCCGGACACCTTGTCCGCGATCCGCGCGATGGGCGCCTTGGTGGCAGCCGCGTCGCTGACCATCTGGATGATCTGCGACAGCGTGGTATCCTCGCCCACGCGGGTAGCCCTGCAGCGGATGTAACCGCTCTGGTTGATGGTCGCGGCGCTCACCTTATCGCCTTCCGCCTTGTCCACCGGGATGGACTCGCCTGTCAGGGCGGCCTCGTTGACGGCGCTCGTGCCCTCCAGCACCACGCCGTCCACCGGGATGCTCTCGCCGGGGCGCACCGCAAAGATATCGTCCGGCCGGACCTCGTCGATGTCCACTTCCATTTCCCGGCCGTCCCGGATCAGCACCGCGGTCTTGGGCGCGAGCTTCATCAGGCTCTTTAAAGCGTCCGTGGTCTTTCCCTTGCTGCGCGCCTCCAGCATCTTGCCCACCGTGATCAGCGCCGGGATCATGGCCGCGGATTCAAAGTACAGCTGGCCGTGGTACAGGTCCATCAGCGCCATGTTGTCGGCGCCGCCGGTGACCATGCCGCACATTTCAAAAAAGACGAAGGTGCTCCAGGCGAAGGAGACGGAGGAGCCCAGGGCCACCAGCGTGTCCATGTTGGGCGCCCGGTGCATCAGGCTGCCGAAACCGCTG
>CACZPX010000031.1 GCA_902783095.1 uncultured Lachnospiraceae bacterium | reverse complement strand
CGTTACATCAGCAACAGGTTCCTTCCCGACAAGGCCATCGATCTGGTCGACGAAGCCTGCGCGATGATCCGCACCGAGATGGATTCCATGCCCACCGAGCTGGACGAGATCTCCCGCAAGATCATGCAGCATGAGATCGAGGAGGCCGCCTTAAAGAAGGAGGACGACCGCATCTCCGCGGCGCACCTGGCGGAGGTCCAGAAGGAACTGGCCGAGATGCGCGAGCAGTACAACGAGATGTACGCAAAGTGGAGCAACGAGAAAGACGCCATCGGCAAGGTGCAGAAGCTGCGCGAGGAGATCGAGGCCACCAACAGCGCCATCGAGCAGGCCGAACGCGCCTATGACTTAAACAAGGCGGCCGAACTGAAGTACGGCAAGCTCCCCGCCTTAAAGGCCGAACTGGAAAAAGAGGAAGAAAAGGCGGAAGCCGGCAAGAACACGGACAATCTGCTGCGCGATAAGGTGACCGAGGAGGAGATCTCCCGCATCGTCTCCCGCTGGACCGGCATCCCGGTGTCCAAGCTGCTGGAGGGCGAGCGCGAAAAGTTGCTGCACCTGGACGAACAGCTGCACAAACGGGTGATCGGTCAGGACGAGGCCGTGCAGAAGGTTTCGGAGGCCATCCTCCGCTCCCGTGCCGGCATCCAGGACCCGAACCGCCCCATCGGCTCGTTCCTGTTTCTGGGCCCGACCGGCGTCGGCAAGACCGAGCTTGCCAAGGCGCTGGCGGAGGCGCTGTTTGACGACGAGCGCAACATGATCCGCATCGATATGAGCGAATACATGGAGAAGTTTTCCGTGAGCCGTCTGATCGGCGCGCCTCCCGGATACGTGGGTTACGACGAGGGCGGCCAGCTCACCGAGGCCGTGCGCCGCAAGCCCTACTCCGTCATCCTGCTGGACGAGGTGGAAAAGGCGCATCCGGACGTGTTCAACATCCTGCTGCAGGTGCTGGACGACGGGCGCATCACCGACTCGCAGGGCCGCACGGTGGACTTTAAGAACACCATCATCATCATGACCTCCAACCTGGGCAGTTCCTACCTGCTGGAGGGCGTGCAGCCGGACGGTTCCATCTCGCAGGAGGCCTTAAGCGCCGTGGACGCGCTCTTAAAGAGCAGCTTCCGGCCGGAGTTCTTGAATCGTCTGGACGAGATCGTCACCTACAAGCCGCTCACGCGCGCCGAGATCTTCTCCATTGTGGATCTGCAGATCGACTCGCTGAACAGGCGGCTGGCGGACAAGGAGCTGCACGTGACGCTCACGGCGGCGGCCAAGGACCTGATCATAGACGAGAGCTTTGATCCGGCCTACGGCGCGAGACCGTTAAAGCGCTATATCCAGCGCAAGATCGACACGATGATCGCCAAAGCCATCATCGCGGACGAAGTGGCGCCGGGTCAGCAGCTGACGGTAGACGCCGCGGACGGCGACCTGGTGCTGCGGTCCTGATCAGCTGACGGAAGGTAAGAAGACGCGGGGACGGTCCTTCCTGTCATCATTCGGAAATGATGACAGAAGGACCGTCCCCGCGTCCCGCGTACCGCCTCTTTTTTACGGCAGTCTGGCCAGCAGCGCGCCGCCGTTTTTCTTAAGCCAGGCATGCCGCGCGTCATAGTCCGGCAGCACCCGTCGCACTTCTTCATAAAACCGCGGCGAATGGTTCATCTCTTTTCTGTGGCACAGTTCGTGCACCACAACGCTGTCCAGCACTTCCGGCGGCGCCAGCATCAGCAGACAGTTGAAATTCAGATTTCCCTTTGACGAGCAGCTGCCCCAGCGGGTCCGCTGGGCACGGATGGTGATGCGGCCCACTGTCACGCCCATCGTTTCCGCGTAAAAGGACACCCGCTGCGGGATCTCCCTCCGCGCCTTTTCCGCAAGGGTCTGCAGCTCTTCCGGCGTAAGCTTTTCCGCGGCAGCCGGCTGTTCCGCCCGTCGTTTGGCCAGCTTTTCCCGCGTCCGGCTGATCCAGTCCGCCCGCTCTTTTAAAAAAGCTTCTATCTGCCGCAGGGGGAGCCGCCGCGGCGCCCGCACGGTCACGCTGCCGTCCGGCTTTACCTGCACGGCCAGCGTCCTGCGGCTGCTGCGGATCAGCTCGTACTCCCAAACCTTCTCTCCGGCCAATTAATACTGCTTCTTTCCGCCCACGATCATCATCTTGTCCATGTGGGCCAAAATCTCCGGTTCCTTTACGGTCGCCACCCAATCCTCCGGCGCGACCTCTTCCAGGGAGACGGTCACCGCCTCCGCGGGGCAGCCGGTCACCTCCATGACAGTCTCACAGAGTTTTTCCGCCAGTTTCTTTCGGGTCTCTTCATCCTTGGGATACATTTTTACCGCTACGTAAGGCATGATGATCCTCCTTTGCCTTCTGCTTTGCCGTCCCGGCCGGTTTCCGTATGCCATCGACGCGGCACGTTTTCCGTACAGCCGGAGCCGGGCGAAAATATGTTTGCAAAAACAGTTTACCTGTTTTATAAAAGGCCGTCAACCGTCGGGAGTGCGGCCTTTATGCCGGATCATCTGCCGTGCGGCAGGGCGGCGCCGCGTTTGGCCGCACGCTGCATACAGCATTCTGCCGGTGATCGCTTGCGTATTTTGCCGGCTCCTTTTATAATAAATACAGCCATCCGGCCGGCTTTTTCCGCTTCCCGCGGACTTCTTTTCCGGCCAGCGATCATCTTTTCCCGTGGGAGACCACTCATGAACATTCAGCATGAACTCCGCCGCAAACGGCTCTCGCTTCTGCGGCAGCTGACACTTCTGGAACGGATCATCGAAACGATCCCGAACAAGCAAAAACCGGCCGCAAAGAGCGGCCTTGGCAGTCTGCGCTCCCGCTCCATCTTTGCCGTGCGGGAAGTTCCAAAGCCCGCAGCCTCCGCGCCGCCTCCCACGTCTCCGGAAGCGATGCGTCCGTTTTTGGAGCAGCTTTCACGGGACCTTGCGCAAAGGATCGCGGCGATCGACCGCTTTCTGGGGGAAAACGAAACGGGACCCCGCTGAGGGGTCCCTGCGATATACGGTTTGGCCGATGCGCCGCCCTGCAGGCCGGTGTTACTGCCGGAAATCGGTGGGCTTTACGCCCTCCATCAGCGTACGGTAAGGCGGGTTTTCCGCAATGCGCCGGTCAAACTCCGCCCTTGCGGCCGCCAGCTTTTCCGGATCCTCTATCAGGTCCAGAACGGTGTTGGCCATGATCTCCGCCGCCGCGTGCATGCCGCGGTGCGCGCTCGCGCTCTTTCCCTGCGCCACAACGGCCCAGTTGTGGCCGATGGTGCCGCGCGCCAGCGTGCAGCCGTTCAGGTTGGTGAGCGGGGTGACCCAGCTCACGTCGCAGACGTCGGAGCAGATCCAGGCAGAGCCCTCTTCCACGCTGCCGGAGAAGACCTCCTTTGCATCGGGATCCGCGCCGAGCGCCACGAACTTTCTGCCGTATTCCAGTTCCTCCTCGGTATAGGGCAGGGGCAGCAGAGCCGCGGTGTTGTCCAGGATCATGCGGTTCATCACGGAATTCTCCAGAATATTGGCGTAGTTGTTGATCAGCTGCGCCCCCAGGAAGGTGGTGCCGGTCATCAGCGCGGCGCCCTTTGCGATGTCGTTGACGCGCTCATAGAGTTCCGGCAGGTAGGACGTGTCGGGACTGCGCAGGATGTAGAAACCCTCCGCATATTCCTGCACGATGTTAGCCGCCGGGCCGCCGGAATTGGTGATGGAATAGTGCATGATGGTGTCCTTGCGCACGTGCTCGCGCAAAAACTGGATGCCCACGTTCATCAGTTCCAGTGCGTCGAGCGCGCTGCGGCCGCGGTCCGGCGTCGCGGCATGGGCCGCCTTGCCCTGGAAGCGGAAATACGCGGAGACGATGGCCAGGCCCGCCTTGCAGGCGTCCCACTTGTCGCCCGGATGCCAGGTGACGGTGGCGTCCACGTCGTCAAACTGGTGATCCATCACCAGGAAGACCTTTCCGCCGCCGCCCTCTTCCGCCGGGCAGGCGTAGTAGCGTACGGTGCCGGGCAGGCCGTGCACCTGCAGATAGTCCGCCGCCGCGCAGGCCGCCTCCATGCCGGCGGTACCCAGCAGGTTGTGGCCGCAGCCGTGGCCGGGCGCGCCGTTGTTCATCGGCTTCTTCTCAAATACGTCGGCCTCCTGGCTCAAGGCCGCCAGGGCGTCGTTTTCGCCCAGGATGGCGATCACAGGTTTTCCGCTGCCCTTTTCCGCGATAAAGGCGGTGGGCATGTCGGATACGCCGCGCCTGACCGCAAAGCCGCGGGCTTCCATGTAGTCCGCCTGTTCGGCAGACGATTTTTCCTCAACAAAGCAGGTCTCCGCATAGCCCCACACGTCGTCGGAGATCTTCTCAAAGTCAGCCGCGCTGCAGCTGATCGCGTTCTTGATTTCTGTTCTGATCATTTTTCCACCTCATCCGTCACGGCTTCGCCGCGCCACCTTCCCCTCAAGGGGAAGGCAAGTTCCTCATCCGTCACGGCCGTGCCGCGTCTTCACTTTTTAAACAGGCGCAGGGAGACCCTGCGCCTTGCGTGCGTTTACTGTCTGTAATCGTTGGGCGTGCAGTTTACCATCAGCGTCTCATACGGCTTGTCCTTGACGCTCTGTGCAAACTCTGCCTTGGCCTCTTCCAGCTTTTCGGGGTTCTCCACCAGATCCAGCAGGGTGTTGGCCATGATCTCCGCGGAGGCGTGCATGCCTTTGTGCGCCGCGCTGCTCTTGCCCTGCGCCACCACGGCCCAGTTGTGGCCGACGGTCCCGCGCGCCAGCGTGACGCCGTTGAAATAGGCAAGCGGCGTGACCCAGCTCACGTCGCAGACGTCCGTGCAGGTATGGCGGTCGCCCACTAAAATCTCGGTGCTGTACGGCCCGGGCAGCTCCGGCTCCGCCCCGATCGCCTGGAACTTTCTGCCGTACTCCAGTTCTTCCTCCGTGTAGGACAGCGGCACGATCTCCTGCATGTTGGCCAGCTGCAGCGCGTCCATGGTCTTGTTGGAGTTCATGTTCGCGTAGTTGTTGATCAGCTGCGGCTCCAGGAAGGTGGTCCCCGTCATCAGCGCGGCGCCGCGGCAGATGTCCAGCACGCGCTCATACAGCCCGCGCACGTAGGCCTGATCCGGGTTGCGCAGGATGTAAAAGCCCTCCGCGTACTCCTGCACCACGTTGGCGGCCGCACCGCCGGAATTGGTGATGGAATAGTGCATGATGGTATCCTTCTGCACGTGCTCGCGCAGGAAGTTCAGGCCCACGTTGGTCAGCTCCAGCGCATCGAGCGCGCTGCGGCCGAGCTCCGCCCGCGCCGCATGGGCCGCCTTGCCCTGGAAACGGAAATAGGCGGATACGATGGCCAGGCCCTTCTGCACGATCTCCCACTTGTTGCCCGGGTGCCACGAAACGGTGGCGTCCACGTCGTCAAACTGATGATCCAGGATCAGGAAGACCTTTCCGCCGCCGCCCTCTTCCGCGGGGCACGCGTAATAACGGACGGTCCCGGCAAGCTTGTGCGCTTCCAGATACTCTTTCACCGCGATGGCGGCTTCCATGCCGCCCACGCCAAGCAGGTTGTGG
>CACZPX010000030.1 GCA_902783095.1 uncultured Lachnospiraceae bacterium | reverse complement strand
GATCTGGGTATCTACAGTTATAGCAGCAAGTACGGCATGTATTTCCGGGATCTGATCGAAGCTATGCAGATCACGCAGTATACAACGAGGGCCCGGACTGCTATTAATGCGAACTATAACGATTACAGTGGTATGGTAAAGGCGGTGAAACAGGTCAAGAATACCGGCAAACCAGTGATTATTTGTGCCTTTGGCGAGGGCGGCGGTCATGCATTGCTGGGCTACGCTGTGACCAAGGTGGACACATATACGTCAAAGCTGAATATCTATGACCCTAACTTCCCCAACGAAGCCCGTTATATCACGTTATATACCAACAGTAGCGGAACAGTTACCGGTTGGTACTATTGTATGAACGATATGGAAAACTGGGGCAGCAATTACTACGGCAGCTACATCACATATGTGCCGTACTCTACCTATCAAAAGGACTGGAGCAACCGCGGCAACAACGTGGTTTTCAGCACTGCGGCTACCAATTCCGCGAACTTCGATGTACTTGACATGGATGGAAACCTGTTAGCCGCTATGCGTGACGGTGTTTTGACCAGCCATGACAGCAAAGTACAGCGCTTTATCCCGATCGATGTGGAGACACAACGTTTCTACGTAACGCTTCCGGACAGAGCGGTACAGATCGTAAACCGTGATCTTCTGATGGAGTCCTTTGAGATCAGTACTACTACAGGGACGGTATCCGTACAGGCGGCTGATGCTTCGGTGGCAGCTCTGATCAATGCCAACGATTCTTTTGCATCCGTGCAGATTGATGCGGCAGCGGGACAGGCTTATGAGGTGATGATGAAAACTTCCGACGGTACGGTTGACGCCTCTTACAGCGGCGTTACAGGAGAAGAGACCGTGAAGCTGGATTTGAAGGACGGTGCATTACAGCCGGAGGAAACAGAGAAGATTTCTGAGGTTCCCGAATCGAGTGCTGTTCCGGAGACGGAAGAAACCCTGACGGAGGAAGAGACCACGGAAGCGCCCGCACCGGAGACGGAAGAGGCCCTGACGGAGGAAGAGACCACGGAAGCGGTTGTTCCGGAGACGGAAGAGACCGTGACGGAGGAAGAGACCACGGAAGCGGTTGCTCCGGAGACGGAAGAGGCCGTGACGGAGGAAGAGACCACGGAAGCACCTGCGCCGGAGACGGAAGAACCTGTGGCCGAGGAGACGACTGCCGCACAGGAAGATGCCGCAGAAGTTCCTGAGGATCAGACGGAGACGGCGGAGTAAATCGACCGTTCCAAAATGTGAGAAAGGGAGCTGCCGCTGGCCGGCAGCTCTCATATTGTAAAAAAGGAGAGCAACATGAACAACTGGACATTTCCGGAGATCGAGTATCAGCGCCCCGACCTGGACGCCCTGATCGGGACCCTGCACGGCCTTACGGAGCAGGTAAAGAACGCCGCCAACGCACAGACGGTCATCGACGCCGTGCTGGAAAAGGACCGGGTCATGGCGCCGGTCATGGATATGATCACCACCGTGATGATCCGCAACACGCTGAACACCACAGATCCGTTCTATGAGGCGGAGCAGGCCTGGGTGGACGAGACCATGCCCACGTTCCGGCCGCATACGATCGCGTTTGACGACGCCGTGAGCGCCTGCCCCTACAGAAAGGAGCTGGAAGAGCGGTTCGGAAAGAACTTCTTCCTGCGCAGCGAGGTGGAGAAGAAGGCCTTCTGCGAGGAAAATATCCCGTTGATGCAGCGCGAAGCCGTGCTCTGCACCGAATATCAGAAGATCATGGCGACCGCCAAGATCGAATTTGAAGGCGAGACGTTGAACCTGTTCGGCGTACAGAAGCACTTCGAGGACGCCGACCGCGCCAAACGGGCGGCTGCCTGGAAGGCCTATTCCGGCTTTTACGAGGCCAACGAGACCCGTCTGGAGGAGATCTGGGACGAGCTGATCCGTATCCGCAACCAGATGGGAAAGAACCTCGGCTATGAGAACTTTATCCCGGTAGGCTACCTGCAGCAGGGCCGCACGGACTACGGCATGGAGGAGGTCGCCGCCTTCCGCCGTCAGGTCAAGGAAGAGATCGTGCCGTTGTGTGAAAAGCTCTACACCGCGCAGGCCAGGCGTCTGGGCATCGACGCGGTCTATGCCTTTGACGAGAAGCGCGTATATCCGGACGGCAACGCGGTACCGGCCGGCGACGACGACTTTATGGTGGCCGAAGCCCGGAAGATGTATCACGACATGAGCGCGGAAACGGGAGAGTTCATCGACTTTATGATCGATCATCAGCTGATGGATCTCTTAAACAAGCCCGGAAAGGCTGCCACCGGCTACTGCGCGACGCTGCCGGCCCGCAAGGCCCCGTTCGTCTTCTCCTGCTTTAACCAGACCATCGCCGACATGGAAGTGCTTTCCCACGAACTGGGCCACGCCTTTGCGGCGTACCGTTCCATCCGCAAGCAGCCGCTTTCCGATATGTCGGAGATCACCACGGACATCGCGGAGATCCATTCCATGGGCATGGAGCAGTTTGCCCAGCCCTATGCGGAGCAGTTCTTCGGCAAGGACGCCGAAAAGTTCCGTTTTGCCCATCTGCAGCAGGCCATCACCTTTGTGCCCTTTGCGGTATGCGTGGACGAGTTCCAGCACATCTGCTACGCCCACCCGGAGCTTACGCCCAGGGAGCGCACCTACGAGTGGCACAAGCTGGAAGAGACCTACATGCCCTGGCGCAAATACGGGGACGATCCGTTCATGGCGCGCGGCGGCTGGTGGTATCACAAGATCCACATCTTCCTGTATCCGGTCTACTACATAAACTATGCGCTGACCACCATCGGCGCGATGGAGTTCCGCAAGAAGATGCGGGAAGACCGTACGGCGGCCTGGCGCGACTATCTGGAGCTCTGCGACCTGGGCACCCGGTATCCCTATCTGGAGACGCTGCGCCGCGCAAACGTGAACGTACCGTTTGCCGAGGGTGCCGTCGCCAACGCGATGGAGCCCGTCAAGGCGGATTTCGCGGCTTACGGGATCCGGTAACGATGCGAAAAAGGACGTGGTCGGTCCTTCTCCTTATTGCGCTTGTGCTTTCCGGCTGCGGTGTAAAAACGCCTGCCGCTTCGCGTTCCGGTAAAGAGACGCTCACTGCGCGGCACGCGACAGAGGCCGCGGGGCAGGAGTCGTCCGCAGCAGATGCGGACGGTATTCCGGAGACCGGGGCGGCGGAGACGACCGCATCGGAAAAGAGCGGGCTTACAAAACCCTACAAACCCGGCCGTCAGACCGGGCAGGAGACGGCGCAGTCAGAGGAGACTTCGATTGATCTGCAGACGAAGGTCCGTTTCACAAAAGAGGAGATCGCGCCGTTTCTTTCGCAGTTAAGTGGGATCCGGGTGAGCTTCCCCCGGGAGGAGGGCTACGGCGCGGAGGCGGCCCTGGACCGGTACCGCGCCATGCGGGAATATGACAGCGGCACTACGTTTGCGTACATCAAAGACGGCAGGGTGGATGAAGCGCGCCTGCGCGAGACGGTAAAGCAGAATACGCAGACCTATCTTGCGGGGCGCACGGGCACACGCTATACGGCCCTGTCCGACCAGGATTATGAGACCGTATTCCGGGTGATGACGGACACGTTAAACCGCAGGCTTAAGACCGCGGACGCCGCGCAGCTGGACCGGAACCTTGCCAGGCTGATCCTCTGCAATTCCACGGACAGCGGCTTTGGCGCGGTGACGGACGATGACGTGCGGTTTCTGATCAACGTTGAAAACTGCAGAAACGTGGGCGGAGAGGAAAAGCTGGTGCGGACCGTCGCCCATGAGACCAACCATCTGGCCCAGATCTGCAGCGACGTGGAAAAGGAACACGAGGGGTACGACCGCAACGTGGGACTGCTGTACCGCTGGGACGACCTGGAGGTAAATCCGCTTTCCAACACCTGGCTGACGGAGAGCGCCGCGGAGCGGCTGGCGCAGAACGAACTGGGCCGCATGCAGGAGCTGGAGGTATACAAAGCCTGGTGCAAAATGATGGATTCGCTGTCTTTAAGCACCATGCTGGACGATAACATCGGTCCGCTCACCGTCCCCGGGCTCTGCTGTCAGGGCGACCTGGACCGGTTCTTTGCCTGTTTCGGCGCGGAGGACCGCGAAGCGCAGCTGGAGATCATTCGCATGCTGTACGCCTGCGAGGTGCTCTTTAACGAGCCGGACGGGTACTATGCAAACGATACCGCGGCGCAGAAGCACAATAACGCGATGATGATCCAGACCGCCGTGGCGGAGGTCCTGATGAAGAACCACTACCGGACGCTGGCGCTTAGGCTGACCGAAGAGCCGGATGCCTGTGTGGCCGACGTGTTCGACCTGCTGATCTTTGTGGAGGCGGACTTAAACAGGGTCTGCAGGTGCACGGCGCCTGCGGAGGACTATCAGCAGGCCTTCCTGAACCGGTACGCACAGGTCCAGCGGTCGTTTTTTGAGCTGATGGGGCAAAAGACCGGCATCCCCGCAGAGGAACTGTTCGCCGCCTTTGACGCGCAGTACCAGTGGAGCCGCGGCATCACCACAGGGATCTCCGCGCTGTATACGCAGGAAGAGCGGGCCTTTGTGGAGGATATCTGGAAAGAGCGTAACGACGTGCGGCAGAAGGACTGCTTCTATAAATACGCGTCCTGACGCGCTGATATAAAGAGGCAAGCCCCGGCAAAACCGTGCAAAACCAAAACCAAAAGGCCGTATGGCGGATCACGTGTGGATCCTCATACGGCCTTTTACTGGCTTAAAAGGTATTTACCGGTCTTCCCGGAAGTACGGAAGGCCCAGGCTTTCCGGCGGTTTGCTCTCGCGCTTGTTGCGCAGGCTGGTGATGATCAGCACGATGATGGTCACGATGTAGGGGATCATGCGGTAGAGTTCCTTGACCGCCAGGTTGTCCATGCCGGTGGGCAGGTACAGGTACATGATGTACAGGCCGCCGAACAGGATGGAGGCCAGCACGCTGACCGCGGGACGCCAGATGGTAAAGATGACCAGGGCGATGGCCAGCCAGCCGCGGTCGCCGAAGGCGTTGTTGGACCAGACGCCGTTGGCGTAGTCCATCACGTAGTACAGGCCGCCCAGACCGGCGATCATGGAGCCGATGATCGTAGCCAGATACTTGTAGGAGGTGACGCTGATACCGGCCGCGTCCGCCGTGGCGGGATTCTCACCCACGGCGCGCAGGTGCAGGCCGCGGCGCGTCCGCTTCAGGAAGACGGAGGCCAGAATGCCGATCACGATGGCCAGGTAGGCCAGAAAACCGTAGGACAGGAAGATCTGGCCAAACCACCCCATATTCTCCGCCGCGGGCAGTGTGGCGCGGAAGAAATTGCTTGTGGCGGACAGCGCGATGGAGGGCACTTCGCTGCCGGTCAGCTTGATGAGCGAGCCGCCGAAGAAGTTGCCGAAGCCCACGCCGAAGGTGGTGATGGCAAGACCGGTCACGTTCTGGTTGGCGCGCAGCGTAACGGTCAGAAAGCAGTAGAGCAGGCCCATCAGCGCGGACCCTCCCAGACAGCAGATGAGCGGGATGGCCACGGCCAGAAAACCGTTCATGTTCTCTGCCGCGCCGCCGCAGGACTGTTCGTATAAGAAGGAACCAATCACGCCGGAGATGGCGCCCACGTACATGATGCCGGGCGTACCGAGGTTTAGGTTGCCGGACTTTTCGGTGAGGATCTCGCCGGTGCTGCCGTACATCAGGGGAACGCCCTGGATCACGGCACGGGGGATAAAGGTGAGCCAGTCGATCATTTTGTCTCCTCCTTACTGACGCTTTGGGCTGCGGTCTCCGCGTCGCGCAGGATCTGCTCCAGCGCTTCCTTATGCGGGTCCTCCGCCGGTACGGCCGCGGCCGCCTCCGGCTTGTGGGACTTGCGGAAGTGGATCTGGTAATTGATAAAGAACTCGCTGCCGATGATAAAGAACAGGATGATGCCGGTCAGGATGTCGCCGAAGGACTTGTTCAGCGAGAAGACCGTGGAGATCTCGTTGGCGCCGCGGGAGAGCAGCACCAGCAGGAAGGTGGTGAAGATCATCCCGAGCGGGTTGAACTTGGCCAGCCAGGCCACCATGACGGCTGTAAAGCCGCGGCCGGCGGAGATCGTGGTCGTGACCGTATGGTCGGTGCCGCCCACGAGCAGCAGGCCGGCGACGCCGCAGATCGCGCCGCTGATGAGCATGGTGCGGATGATGACCTTCTTTACGTTGATGCCGACGTAGTTGGCCGTGCGTTCGCTCTCGCCTACCACGGAGAGCTCATAGCCCTGCTTGCTGTATTTCAGGTAGACGTACATGCCGACGGTCAGGACCAGCACCACGATGATGTTCAGCAGGTATTTGTAGTCGCCGATCACCGGCAGCCAGCCGGCCTCGGAACTCTGGTTGATGATGCCGATCTTGCCGGCTCCCTTGGGGACTTCCCAGAGGATGACGAAGTAGGCCACGAGCTGCGTGGCGACGTAGTTCATCATCAGGGTGAACAGGGTCTCGTTGGTGCCCCATTTGGCCTTGAAGAAGGCGGGGATAAAGGCCCACAGGGCGCCTGCGCCAATGGAGGCGACAACCATGATCAGGATCAGCAGCCACTGCGGCATGGCGCCGCTTTCCACCTTGCTGCCCAGCAGGATCATGCAGGCCGCCGCGGCCAGACCGCCCATCAGGATCTGACCCTCGCCGCCCAGGTTCCAGAACTTCATCTTAAAGGCGGGCGCGAGCGCCAGCGACACGCACAGCAGGATAGCCATCTCCTGGCCCAGCACCCACATCTTGCGGGGGGTGCCGAAGGCGCCGGAGAGGATGGTGCCGAACACGTCTATGGGGTTTTCACCGGTCAGAAACGTGGTGACCAGGGCGCAGACGATCAGGGCCAGCACGATGGCGGCCGCACGGATCACGATGCTGCGCAGCAGCGAGACGTCCTTGCGCCTGGTGATATGGATCAGGGGTTCTTTTTTCTTCGCGTCAGCCTTCATGGGCGCCTCCCACATGTGTCATCATCATGCCGATCTCGTTCTTGTCCGCGGTCTTTCCGTCGACGATGCCGCTCACGCGGCCGTCGCAGAGCACCAGGATCCTGTCGCAGAGCTCCACCAGCACGTCCAGATCCTCGCCCACGAAGACGATGGCCACGCCGGCCGCCTTCTGCCGGTTGATCAGGTTGTAGATGGTGTAGCTCGCGTTGATGTCCAGACCGCGCACCGCGTAGGCAGTGAGCAGGACCGTGGGCGCCGAGGCGATCTCGCGGCCCACCAGGACCTTCTGCACGTTTCCGCCGGAGAGCTTGCGCACCGCCGTGTTGATGCTGGGCGTGCTCACCTCCAGTTCCTCCACCACCTGTCTGGCCAGGGCGGCCGGATCGCGGCGGTTGGTGAAGATGGAGTGGCCCTCGCGGTAGGAGCGGAGCATCATGTTCTCCGACAGGTCCATGTTGCCCACCAGGCCCATGCCCAAGCGGTCCTCCGGGACGAAGGAGAGCGATACGCCCATGGCCTGGATCTCCACAGGGGTCTTTTTTAACAGCGACTCCGGCGTGCCGTCGTCGTCGATGTAGTTGATGATGCCGTATTCCACGGGCTGCAGGCCCGCGATGGCCTCCAGAAGCTCGCGCTGGCCGCTGCCGGCGATGCCGGCGATGCCTAAAATCTCGCCGCTGCGCGCGGTAAAGGAGACGTCGCGCAGCTTGTAGACGCCTTCCTCGTTTTTTACGGTGAGTCCCTGGATAAACAGGCGGTCTTTGGGATCGACTGGCTCCGGCCGTTCGATGTTCAGGCTCACGGCCCGGCCGACCATGTTGTCGGTCAGCTCCTGCGCCGTGGTCTCCGTCGTGACGAAGGAGGTGATGTAGCGGCCCTTCCGCAGGATCGCCACGCGGTCGGAGATGTCCATCACCTCGTGCATCTTGTGCGTGATGATGATGATGGCATGGCCCGCCTCCTTCATGTTGCGCAGGATCGCGAAAAGCTTGACGGCCTCCTGCGGCGTAAGCACCGCGGTCGGCTCGTCCAGGATCAGGATGTTGGCGCCGCGGAAGAGGACCTTTACGATCTCCACGGTCTGCTTCTGCGACACGGAGAGGTTGTAGATCTTCTCGTCCGGATCCACCTCAAAGCCGTAGCGTTCGCAGATCGCGCGGATATCGGCCGCGGCCTGCTTTAAGTCCAGCTTGCCGGGCAGTCCCAGTACGATATTCTCGGTGACGCTCATCACGTCCACGAGCTTAAAGTGCTGGTGGATCATGCCGATCTTCAGATCAAAGGAATCCTTGGGGGAGGAGATGGAGACCTCCTTACCCTCCACGAAGATCTGCCCCTCGTCGGGGTAATAGATGCCGGAGAGGATGTTCATCAGCGTGGTCTTGCCGCTGCCGTTTTCGCCGAGCAGCGCCAAAATCTCGCCGGGATAGAGCGTAAGCGAAACGTCGTCGTTGGCGATGATGTTGCCGAAGCGTTTGGTGACGTGACGCATTTCGAGTATGGGGGTTCTTTCTTCCAAAGCAGTCCTCCTGTACGGGTCAGCAGTCTTTGCTGTTTTGGAGAACCTTCCTGTCCGGTCGTCAGAAAAGCTCTTCAAAACAGCAAGGCGGGGGTGCCCCGAAGGACTCCCCCGCCGGATCGTTACGATCAATATGCCTCGTCCAGCAGCGTGATGCCGTCGATCCGCAGATCGAAGTAAGGCGCAGAACGGAACTCGGACTCATGGAAATAACCGTCCGCGATCACCTCGGTGTCCGGGGTGTAGGCGGCGTCGGTATCCACGTCAGCCTGATAGGAAGTGAGCGTCTCGCCGCCGACGGTGAAGGTGGCGGTATCGAATACGTGCAGCGTGCCGTCTTCCAGAGCCTTGCGGACTTCCGCGATCTTCTCAACGGTGCCGGCAGCGGCAGCGGCCTCGTTCACTTCGGTCAGAACGACGGAGCCGGTAGCCAGATCGCCGGTCCAGTCGGCATCGATGGCGGCGCCGGCCTTGACCTGGTTGATGCAGTAGGTGTAGTAAGGCACCCAGTCGATGCGGGAAGAGACGATGAAGGTGTTGGGGCAGGCGGAAACGGTGCTGCCGTTATAGGAGACGTTCGGCACGCCGGCGTTCTCGCAGGCAGTGGGAGCGCCCATGGAATCCGCGTGCTGGCTGATCAGCTTGCAGTTGTCGGCGATCAGGCGCTGAGCGGCTTCCTTCTCGGCGGACTCGTCATACCAGGAGCTGGTGAAGGTGACTTCCATGGTAGCGGTAGGGCAGACGTAGCGGGCACCCAGGAAGAAGCTGGTGTACCCGGAGATCACTTCCGCGTAGGTCCAGGCGCCAACGTAGCCGATCTTGGCTTCTTCTGCGGTGAACTGACCCGCTTCGATCATCTCGTTGAGCTTCATGCCCGCGGCTACGCCGGCCAGGAAACGGCCCTCGTAGATGGAGTCGAAAGCGTTGTGATAGTTGGGCAGGTT
>CACZPX010000029.1 GCA_902783095.1 uncultured Lachnospiraceae bacterium | reverse complement strand
GCAAAGGACTATCTGCGGATCAACGGAAAATGGGAAGACCACGTGCATATGGTGCGGCGCAATCCCAACTGGAAGGCGCCGGAAGACGTATAGCAAACGCGTGCACAGATTCAAAAAGCTCCGGACAGAGTTTCCGGAGCTTTTTCGATTTCAGTCGGGGCGGTTATCCTGCGGACCGGCGGCAAAATCCAGCGGGTCCGGCGCAGCCGGCGGTTCTGCAAGCCCGGCCGTGCGGGAGACCGGCAGAGAAAAGGCGATGCCCTGGCTCTGCGCGGAGAGCCCCGCGCTCTTGTAAACCGCGCGCAGCACGTCGTCTTTGATGGCGGCCGGCACCAGGATCATCACGATCTCCTTGTCGGGCTGGATGGTGATGTGGAAGAATTCCTCCGCCTCCGGGTCGGCCGTGCCGCGGCCGCGGATCACGGTGCCGCCGCGGGCACCGGCGCTTTTTGCGGCCTCCATGACCAGGTCCGAAAAGCCGGTGTTGATGATGCAGACGACCATTTCATATTGAAGATCACTCATAACGCAGTTCCTGTCCTTTCTGTGCTCAGTCGGTCCGGACCGTGCCCCGGTCGTTGCTTAAGAAGCCGAAGATCAGTTTGCCGATCACGCTGGTGAGCGGGATGGACACGGCGATGCCGTTGCCGTCCCTGACGGTTTTGAATTTTTCTTCCAGATCGGCCATAATGTCGTCCAGCCGGTCCGCGCGCACCACGGAAAACAGACAGGCCTTGGCGGAGTCGGTGAGTCCCAGCACGTCCAGCAGCGCCGCGTCGGCCGTACCGTGCGCTGCGGTGTGGATCTGCAGGTTGCAGTCATGGGACTGGATCAGGGCGGCGTAGTAGGCCGCGCGTTTCATATCCACGATGGTGATCAGAAGCTCCAGTTTTACCGGAGCCAGGGTCCTGGCAGTCATGGCAAAACCTCATTCAAAATAGATGATCTCGCCGTCGTCCGCTTCCAGGATGCGCTTTAAGGCGGTCTTGTAGCGGCGGCGTACGTTTACAACGGACTGAAAGCCCAGCAGCTGGATGGTGATGAGCGGGGTCATGGCGACCATGGCCACCACGCCAAAGGCGTAGTTTAAGATCTCGGCTTCGCCCTGCAGCTGCGCGCAGGCGCCGATGGCAAGCGGCAGGATAAAGCCGGAGGTCAGAGGGCCGCTGGCCACGCCGCCGGCGTCAAAGGCGATGGCGGTATACAGCCGCGGGACAAAAAAGGAAAGTCCCAGCGACAGCAGATATCCGGGGATCAGGTAGTACAGGATCGAGAAGGAAAAGCAGATGCGCAGCACGGACAGCGCCAGGGAGATCCCCACGCCTATGGCCAGCGCCATCATCAGGCGGGTCCTGGTCACCTCGCCGCCGGTCACGCTCTCCACCTGGTTTTTTAATACGTGAACGGCCGGCTCTGCCAGCACCACGGAAAGCCCCAGAACAAAGCAGACCAGCGTCAGTACGGGGCCGCCTGCCGCGGCCAGCTGCGTGCCGATCCTGTAACCGACCGGCATAAAGCCCACGGACACGGCGGTAAGGAAGAGCACCAGCCCCGCAAAGGTGTAGGAGAGCCCCACCAGGATCTGGATCAGATGGGTGCGCGGCAGCTTCAGGATGAAAAGCTGCAGCACCAGAAAGCCGGAAAACATCAGCAGCAGGGAACGCGCCACCTCGCCCATGGTAGAGGCGAACAGCGGCCATACGGCTGCAAGACCGTTTTCCATGGAATAATCCGGGAGGGTGTAGGCGGGCATGCCCGTCGCGGCGGCTGACAGGATCAGCACGGCGATCACGGGTCCCACGGAGCAGAGCGCGATCAGGCCAAAGCTGTTTTCGTTTGCCTTTCTGCCGCCCGCAGTCAGGGCGATCCCCATGCCGAAGGCCATGAGGAAGGGCACGGTGATGGGACCGGTGGTCACGCCGCCGGAGTCGAAGGCAAGCGGAAGAAACGCGCCTTTGCCGCCGTCGGCCAGGAAGGCGGCAAAGGAAAAGAGCATCATGTAAAAGAACATCAGCATGGCGGAGAGGTCCTTGTCAAACAGGATCTTTAAGACCGCCAGCAATAAAAACATGCCCACGCCGGCGCCCACGGCAAGGATCAGCGCGGTGCCGTTCATCACGGTGTGCACCTGGTCCGCCAGAACGGCGAGGTCCGGTTCCGCCACGGTGATGAGCAGGCCCATAAGGAAGCTGAAGGACAGCAGCAGGGCGGTCCGTTTGGACCTTGTAAGTCCCGCGCCGATGTGCTGCCCCATGGGGGTCATGGCCAGATCCGCGCCGAGACTGAACAGCGCAATGCCGATCACCAGAAAGACGGCGCAGATCCCGAAAGAGAACAATTCCCTTCCCCTGAAATCCGTGAGCGGCGTACAGCCGAGCAGCAAAACGATCAGACTGACCGGCAGCACCGCAAGCAGGGCTTCCTTCAGCTTTTCCCGAAAGGCTTTCAGTAGGATGAGTAAAAGCCGTGTGTTCATTTCGTGGTGTCGCAGACCTTTCTCCCCCAATAGACAAAGGGCGTATCGCAGATGCTGATGATGATCTCGATCACGCAGCCTACCGCTGCCAGCGCCATGCACTCTCCAAAGGAATAGATGCCGTACAGCGCAAGCAGGACGAAGATAAAGTTCTCCGTGCAGTTGCACAGAATGGTGCAGACGTTGTTGCGCAGCCACAGGTTTTTCTCGGAGCGGCGGCGCATGGCTTCAAACAGGTAGACGTCGGCCAGGTTGGCCAGAAACATCATCAGGACGCTCGCGGCGGTGACTCTGAGTTCGATGGTGAAAAGATCCTTCATGGAAGAGTGGACCATATCCATGTCGGACGGCACGAACAGAAGGCCGATCTGGGTCACGGCGATGAACAGCAGGTCTGCGATCAGTGCGATCACAACGGCCCGCCGGCTCTCCTTCAGCCCGAAGCGCTCCGAGAGAATGTCGGTTGCCAGAAACAGGGAAGAAAACATGATGCTGCCCAGATTGACGT
>CACZPX010000028.1 GCA_902783095.1 uncultured Lachnospiraceae bacterium | reverse complement strand
GGTCCGGCCGCGATTGCAACCGCTAACCGTCGGCCGATCCGCAGCCCTCTGCGCTGCAGATTCCTTCTGTCCATGCGCCGCATTCCGCCTTGCGGACCGCTATTTATTTCAGCACGGAATCCAGCTTGCCGTCCACGCCGGCCGCCATGAGCGCCATTAAGAGCACTTCCTGCGGGCAGCGCCAGGATCCCTTCATGACGTACTGTTCGTCCAGGGAATGGCACTTGCTGTCCTCGTAGCCGCCGCCGATGGTCACTGCCGGGATCCCCTTCGCAACGGAACGGTTGCCGTTTACGGAGCCGCCCTCCGAGAAATACACGGTCTCGGGGTCTTCGCTCACCGCGCGGGCCGCCAGGTAGCAGGCCTCCACGATGGGCGCGTGGATATCCTGGTTGCCGGCGTGGATATCACACAGGTGCTCGCAGTCCCAGGTGATGGTGTCCTTGCCCCAGCGGGCCGTCTCCTCGTCGCAGGCCTCCTGAATGGCCGCGAAGATGCGGTCCTTGAGCTCCATCAGGTCTTTCTCCGTATTGGCGCGGAAGTTGAACTTGATGGTGGCCTTGGGCACGATGGCGTGGATGCCCGCATCGTTGCCGGCATGGAAGTTGGATACGCAGAAGGTGGTCTTGGGCACGGCCGGGACTTGGAAATCCGCGATCTTGGCCACGGCGCGGGCCGCCGCGTGCAGCGGATTCGCCATGTCGCCGAAGGCGCCGTAGGCATGACCGCCGATGCCGTAGAAGTTCACGGCGTAGGTCTGGATGCCGGTCGCCTCATAGGTGATGGCCTCGGTCCAGGCGCCGTCCACGCTGACGGTGCCGTCGATCTCCGGATGGCTGTTTAAGAAGTCCTGCATGCCGCCCAGGGCGCCCATGCCCTCCTCGCGGGCGGTGCCCACAAAGTAGATGTCGCCCAGGGTCTTAAGACCGCTCGCCTTTAAGCCGCGCAGGGCGGAGGTGACCACGGCCAGGCCGCGCGTATCGTCCACGATACCGGGCGCGTAGAGCACGCCGTCCTTCTCCTTGATCTCCGTGACGGTCCCGAAGGGGAACACGGTATCCAGGTGCGCTTCCACCATGATCTTGGGGCCGTTTCCGGTGCCCTTCCACAGGCCGATGGCGTTCTTGTACTCGTCCACATGCACGTCTTCCAGGCCGAGATCCTTTAAGATCTCCGCGTAGGCGGCCGCGCGCGCGTCCTCGTGGAAGGTCGGGGCCTCGATCAGCGTCAGCTTCTTCTGTTCTTCAATGGAATTGGGGGCGTCCGCCTCAATGAATTCCAGCGCCTTCTTCACCTCCGGCAGCGCCATCAGTGCGTCAAATGTCTTCTGAACCTTCTCCGAAACCTGAAAATCCATGTCATTCCTCCTTGTGTCGCATGGTATCTGTCTAAAAAAACTGCCGGATCCAAAACGCAGGATCCGGCCGATAACGTCACTGTACGGGAAGCTTAAACGAGCTCTTTAAGGACACGATGCGGTTGAACACCGGCGCGCCCTCTCTGGAGTCCTTGTAGTCCGCGCAGAAGAAACCGTTTCGCACGAACTGGAACTGCTCGCCGGCCCTTGCCTGCATCAGCGCGGGCTCCACCGGGCAGTTTTCCTTTACCACCAGCGAGTTGGGGTTTAAGTTGAGCGTGCCGTCTTCCTTGAACATCCCGTTTTCCTCATCCACGATGTTCTCATACAGGCGCACGGTCGCAAAACCGGCCTGCGTGGCCTCCACCCAGTGGATGGTGCCCTTTACCTTGCGGCCTTCAAAGCCGCTGCCGCTCTTCGTGGCGGGATCGTAGGCGCAGTGGATCACGCTCACCCTGCCGTCCGCGTCCTTCTCAAAGCCCGTGCAGGTCACAAAGTACGCGTTCATCAGGCGCACCTCGTTGCCCGGATACAGGCGGTAATACTTTTTGGGCGGCTCTTCCATAAAGTCGTCGCGCTCGATAAAGAGCTCACGGCCGAACGGCAGTTTTCTGCTGCCCAGTTCCTCGTTCTCCAGGTTGTTGGCGGCGTCCAGCCACTCGATCTGCCCCTCCGGGTAGTTGTCGATCACCAGCTTTACCGGGTCCAGGATCGCCATCAGGCGCGGCTTCTTTAACTTGAGGTCCTCGCGGATGCAGTACTCCAGCATGGGCAGCTCCGCCACGGACTGGCTCTTGGAAACGCCGGCCAGGTCCACGAACATCTTGATGGACTCGGGCGTGTAGCCGCGGCGGCGCAGGCCGCTGATGCTCACCAGGCGCGGATCGTCCCAGCCGTCCACGATGCCGTCTTCCACCAGCTTCTTGATGTAGCGCTTGCCGGTCACCACGTTCTTTATGTAGAGCTTGGCAAACTCGATCTGCCGCGGCGGCTCTTCAAAGCCGCACTCGCGCACCACCCAGTCGTACAGCGGGCGGTGGTCCTCAAACTCCAGCGTGCAGATGGAGTGCGTGATGTGCTCGATCGCGTCCTCGATGGGATGGGCGAAGTCGTACATGGGGTAGATGCACCAGGCGTCCCCGGTATTGTGGTGCGTCATGTGCGCCACACGGTACAGGATCGGGTCGCGCATGTTGATGTTGGGCGAGGCCATGTCGATCTTCGCGCGCAGCACGCGGGCGCCGTCCTCTATGACGCCGCTCTTCATCTCCTCAAACAGGCGCAGATTCTCCTCCACGCTGCGGTCGCGGTACGGGCTGTTCTTGCCCGGCTCCGTGAGCGTGCCGCGGTATTCGCGGATCTCGTCCGCGGAGAGGTCGCACACGTAAGCCTTGCCGTCTTTGATCAGCTTCACCGCGCAGTCGTACATCTGCTGGAAGTAGTTGGACGCGAAGAACAGTCTGTCCTCGTAGTCCGCGCCGAGCCATTTCACGTCCTCGATGATGGACTCCACCAACTCGGTCTTCTCCTTGGTGGGGTTGGTATCGTCAAAGCGGAGATTGAACTTTCCGCCGTATTCCTGCGCCAGACCGTAGTTTAACAGGATGGACTTGGCGTGGCCGATGTGCAGGTAGCCGTTGGGTTCCGGCGGGAACCGGGTCTGCACGTGACTGTAAACGCCGTCTGCCAGGTCCTTGTCGATGGCCTGCTCGATAAAATGTCTGGATCTCACTTCTTTTTCTTCACACATGGTCAAAACTCCGTCTTTTGTATTGCCGCAGCGGCCCCGCGCGTCTGCGCAGTCCGCGCCGTTTGCGTAAAAGCACTTATTTGTGTAGCATAACAGATTTCATCGATTTTTCATATACTTTTTTGAAGATATCACGTATAATCATTCAAAATGCAACGATTGAGGAAATTCCGATGAGAGAACGTTTACAGCGCTTTATGACGGGACGCTACGGTTCGGACCAGCTCTCCCGCTTTTTATCCTTCGTATCCCTTGCCCTGCTGGCGGTCTATCTGTTCACCGGCTGGTGGGCCACGTATATCATCGCGTTCGCGGTCATCCTGCTGAACCTGTTCCGCACCCTGTCGCGCAACACCACCAAACGCTACGAGGAGAATTCCCGCTTTCTGGTGCTGAAATACAAGTTTCTGAACCTCTTTAAGAAGGGGAACCGGACCGCCGGCGGCACCCGCGCCAAGGCGGACCCCAACTTCAAGATCTTCAAATGCCCGGGCTGCAGCCAGAAGGTGCGCGTGCCCAAGGGCAAGGGCAAGATCTCCATCACCTGCCCCAAGTGCGGCAGGGAATTCATCAAGAGGACCTGATTTATGTTCGGCTATGTGACCGTCAACAAACCGGAACTGAAGATCCGGGATTTTGAGACCTACCACGCCTACTACTGCGGGCTCTGCCGCACGCTCCACACACGCTACGGCCGGTCCGGACAGCTGACGCTCTCCTATGACATGACCTTTTTGGCCCTGCTGCTCACGGCGCTGTACGAGCCGGCGGACGCAAGGCGCTATACCGAACGCTGCGTGATCCATCCCGCCCGCAGGCACGAGGCGGTGGTCAACCGCTACACGGAATACGCGGCGGACATGACCATCCTGCTCTCCTATTTCAATCTGCAGGACAACTGGGCGGACGACCGCGACGTAAAGAGCCGCGCCCTGGCCTTAAAGCTTAAGGGCGACGTAAAGAAGCTTGCCGTTCGCTATCCCCGCCAGTGGAAGGCGCTTTTGCAGTATCTGAAGGGGCTTAAGAAGGCCGAAGCCGACCGCGACCGCAACCTGGACGCCGCCTCCGGCATGACCGGCGACATGCTGGCGGAGATCTTCGTCTGCGACGAGACGGACGTCTGGGCGCCTGTCATCCGGCAGCTGGCCTTTTATCTGGGCAAGTTCATCTACCTGATGGACGCGAACGACGACCTGGAAAAGGACAGGAAAAGCGGCAGCTACAACCCCTGGCTTTTGCAGGAGCCGCAGTATGACGAGGCCGCCCGCAAAAACATCCTGAACATGATCATGGCGGAATCCGCCATGGCCCTGGAACACCTGCCCATTGTGGAGCACATAGACATCCTGCGCAACGTGATCTATTCCGGCGTATGGACCAAATACGAACTCGCCAAAGCCGCCGCTGCCGCCAAAGCCGAAAAGGAAAACGGCGCGGCAAAGGAGGACGCCCATGTCTGATCCCTATAAAGTGCTGGGCATTTCCCAGACCGCGACGGACGAAGAGATAAAGAAGGCCTACCGCGCCCTCTCCCGCAAGTACCATCCGGACGCCAATATCAACAATCCGAACAAGAAGGAAGCCGAGGAAAAGTTCAAAGAAGTGCAGCAGGCCTACGAGGCGGTGATGTTCGAGCGCGAACACGGCTACCGCAAGGGCTCGGCCGGGCAGCAGACCTACGGCGGCTATCAGGGTTCCGGACAGAACGGTTACGGGTACGGCTATGAGGACGACGAGGCCGGCTGGGATCCGTTCTCCAGCTTTTTCCGCTTTTACGGCGGCTACGGCGGCCGCTACCAGCAGCAGCAACAGCGGACCTACACCGACCAGACCTCGCAGTACATGCAGGCCGCTGCGAACTACATCAACAACGGCCGCTACAACGAGGCCTTAAACGTTTTGAACAGCATAGACGAGCACACGGCGCAGTGGTATTATTTCTCCGCCATCGCCAACTCCGGCCTGGGCAACTCCGTAAACGCCCTGTCCCACGCCCGCGAGGCGGCCCGCATGGAGCCCGACAACGCGCAGTACCGGAACCTGGTGCAGCAGCTGGAAAGCGGCGGCCAGTGGTACCAGAGCCGCGGGGAAGGCTACTCCTCCGGGATCTCCCGCGGAGGCCTGTGCATGGCCCTCTACGCCATGAGCTGCTGCTGCGGAGGCGGCGGCCTGCGCTACTGGTTCTGCTGCTAAGGAACCTTGAGGACGCGGGGACGGTCCTTTCTGTCTTTTTCTGAGGACGCGGGGACGGTCCTTCCTGTCTTTTTTTGAGGACGGGAAGGACCGTCCCCGCGTCCTCATGTCTTTATTGTGTCCGGTTTGCGCCGGTGGCGTAGTCGATCTCCACGCCGGGCTGTACGTTGAAGCAGTAGATGCAAAAGCAAAGACCCGCACCGTTATCTTCCACCGACCGGGCCTCTAACAGTACGCCCGCGGCCAGCAGATCGTTCCCGTCGAAGACCGGCGTCGCGCGGTAGTGCACGTGGTTGCCGGTCCGCCGCACGTAGCGGGCGACCTCCGCTTCGGCGGGCAGCATGCCCTCCGTGTTCAGGTACCGCGTCCCGGTGATCAGGTTGGCGGCATTGTCGTTTTCCCCCGTCAGCATGAACGCGATCAGGTGGCAGCGGTTGTATAAAAAGCCGTCCTCTATGAAATCATAGACCGTATTGTGCCAGCCGGTGGGGCGGACCGTGCTGATGTCCCCCCGCTCCGCCTCCGGCATCAGATCCGTGCCGATGCAGGCCTCCGCGTAGGTGCAGCGGCCCAGACGGTCGAGCTCCCCGTAGTACTCATAGGAAGTCCGGCGTTCCGCCGCAAGGTCAAAAAACGGAACGTTTCCGTTTACCTCCGTGCTCGCCGCCCCGCCCGGCTCATAGTCCGGCAGGGAAACCCCCTCCAGATACTCCGGGTAGTTGGTGCCCTCCGCCGTGGCCGGCGGCTTTTCCCCGGAGGAAACAGGCGCGGGCTCTTTTTGCAGGCGCAGCCAGCCCGCAGCCATCACCGCGGCGAGCGCCAGAAGCGTCAGCAAAATCACCAGCCGGCGCCTTCCGGCCCCGCTTCCCTTTCCGCTTTGCGGGGCGTACCGGCCGTTTCGTCCGCTTTCACCCGCACGCCTAATGCCGCAGTTTCTGTTGTATTTTGGATCTGACGTCTTCTGCATTTGCCTTATAGGAAGAAAAAGAGTATAATAGTAGACCACCACGGCGGTTTTGCAGGCACTGCCTGTCCGCCGGCGAAATGATTATACCACAAAACAACAGGGCGGACCACCGCCCGCAAAAGGAGGCGCTCATGAGTGACAGAGGACTCTCTCTGATGACGGACCTGTACGAACTGACCATGATGCAGGGGTACTTTGACGAAGGCCACAATGTTCCGGTTGTATTTGATATGTTCTACCGCTCCAACCCCGGAAACGGCGGCTATGCGATCGCGGCCGGCTTAGAGCAGCTGATCGACTACATCACCAACCTGCATTTCACCTACGAAGAGATCGACTACCTGCGCAGCCTCGGCCTGTTCACGGAAGACTTTCTGGAATACCTGCGCGGCTTCCACTTCTCCGGCGACATCTACGCCGTTTCGGAAGGCACCGTGGTCTTCCCGCGCGAGCCGCTCGTCAAGGTCGTGGCGCCCATCATGGAGGCGCAGCTGATCGAGACCGCCCTCTTGAACATCATCAACCATCAGAGCCTGATCGCCACCAAGGCCTCCCGCGTGGTCTACGCCGCGCGCGGAGACGGAATCATGGAATTCGGCCTGCGCCGCGCCCAGGGCCCCGACGCCGGCATCTACGGCGCCCGCGCCGCCATGATCGGCGGCTGCATCGGCACCAGCAACGTGCTGGCCGGCCAGCTCTTCCACGTACCAGTGCTCGGCACGCACGCCCACAGCTGGATCATGAGCTTCCCGGATGAGCTGACCGCCTTCCGCACCTACGCCAGACTGTATCCGAACGCCTGCATCCTTCTGGTGGATACCTACGACACCCTGCGCTCCGGCATCCCGCACGCCATCCAGGTGTTTAAGGAGATGCGCGAAGCCGGCATTGAGAGCACCAAGTTCGGCATCCGTCTGGATTCCGGCGACCTGGCCTATCTCTCCAAGCGCGCCCGCCAGATGCTGGACGAGGCCGGCTTCCCGGACGCCGTCATCTCCGGCTCCTGCGACCTGGACGAGTGGCTGATCTCCTCTTTAAAGAACCAGGGCTGCATGATCACCTCCTGGGGCGTGGGCACCAACCTGATCACGTCCAAGGATTCCCCGTCCTTTGGCGGCGTCTACAAGATGGCTGCCATCTGGGACGAGAAAGAAGGTCGCTTCCTGCCGCGCATCAAGCGTTCCGACAACCCGGAGAAGATCACCAATCCGGGCGACAAGGTGATCCACCGCATCTACGACAAGGGCACCGGCAGGATGATCGGCGACCTGATCGCCCTGTCGGACGAGGTCTTCGACCCGAACGACGAACTGGTCCTCTTCGATCCTACCTACACCTGGAAAAAGACCCGCCTTGCCGGCGGCACCTATACCATGAAGGACCTGCTGGTCCCGATCTTCCGCAAGGGCATCTGCGTGTACAGTTCCCCGTCGGTCACGGAGATCGCGGCGTTCTGCAAGGAAGACCTGAACACCCTGTGGGCGGAGACCAGACGTCTCACCAATCCGCACAAGGTCTATGTGGACCTTTCGGAAAAACTCTACCGCTTAAAGAACGAACTCCTGGGCGGTATCTGACGGAGGCAAAACATGCTGCGCACCATTTTATTCTGCATTGCGGCCCTCTTAACGGTGGTGATCATCGGCCTGCCGGTGATGCTCATCATCCTGCTGGTAAAGCTCTTTTCCAAGCGGGCTTCGCGCATCCTGACCTACGGCTTTGTCGGCTTTGTGATGCGGGTCTTCCTGCCGATCGCCGGCACGAAGATCAACCTGGTGGGAAAAGAAAACATTCCGCCCAAGGGCACGCCCGTGCTGTTCGTCAGCAATCACCGCAGCTATTTTGACATCATCACCGCCTACGTGGCCGTGCCCGGCTATTATGGCTTTGTAGGGAAAAAAGAATTCAAAAAGGTCCCGGTCATGTCCTGGTGGATGCTGCTCCTAGGCTGCATCTTCCTGGACCGCAGCAACCCGCGCGAGGGACTGCGCACCATCAACAAGGCCGTGGACGAAGTGAAGGAAGGCTACTCCATCTGGATCTGCCCGGAGGGTACCCGCGGCCACGAAGAGAAGGTCCTGCCGTTCAAGGAGGGCAGTTTTAAGATCGCGGAGAAGGCCGGCGTGCCGGTGGTGCCCGTGGCCTTTGTCCATACCGACGACATCCTGGAAAACCACATGCCCAAACTGCAGAAGCAGACGATCACCATCGCCGTGGGCAAGCCGATCGAGACCGCCGGCCTGTCCCGTCCGGAGCTGAAGACGCTGCACCAGCAGGTCTACGATGAGATCCAGCGTATGTATGACGAGAACGTGTAAGCAAAAATAGTCATAGGAAAAGCCCCCGGAGAACCGTTCTCCGGGGGCTTTACTCTATCATCCGATCAACCCTGGTTGGGCTTTTCGATCTGAACGATGGCCTGCTTCTGCATCGGGATGCGGCAGTTCTTGTTGCTGCCGAACTCCACGATCACGGTGTCGTCCGTGATGTCGATGATCACGCCGTAAAAACCGCTGGTGGTCAGGACGGAATCACCGATGCTCATGGAATTGAACAGCTGAGCCTGCTGCTGGCGCTGCTTGCGCTGCGGGCGGATCATCAGGAAGTACACGAACGCTACGATCGCAACGACGTAGACGATGAGTACGATGGTGCCGCTGCCGCCGGTACCGGTGGAGCCGTCCGCTGCCTGCTGGGTGGGCATGCATCCGGCCAGTCCGAGCGCGCCGAGACAGGTGGTCAGGATCGCTAACAGTTTTTTCATTTGGAGCCTCCTACTTTTTCTGCTTTCATTCGCTTATACTCTTGCCAGGTATCGCCGTCAATGGCCTCGCGAATCTCACTCATCATATTATTATAAAAAAACAGATTATGCAAGACACATAATCGCATTCCCAGCATTTCTCCGGCCTTTAACAGGTGCCGGATGTAGGCGCGGCTGTGATTTCTGCAGGCCGGGCACTGACAGCCCTCTTCGATGGGGCGCAGATCCCGCTCGTACTGCGCGTTGAACAGGTTGAGCTTTCCCTGATCGGTATAGACGTGGCCGTGCCGGCCGTTGCGGGACGGATAAACGCAGTCGAAAAAGTCCACGCCGCGGTCCACTGCCTCCAGGATGTTGAGCGGCGTCCCCACGCCCATCAGGTAGGTGGGCTTGTCCTCCGGCAGATACGGCACCACGCTGTCCAGGATGCGGTACATCTCCTCGTGCGTCTCGCCCACGGCCAGACCGCCCACGGCGTAGCCGTCCAGGTCCATGGCCGTGATCTCCTTTGCGTGGTCGATGCGGATATCGTCGCATACGCCGCCCTGGTTGATGCCGAACAGCAGCTGGTGCGGATTGACGGTATCCGGAAGGGCGTTCAGGCGCGCCATCTCCTGCTTGCAGCGCGCCAGCCATCTGGTGGTGCGGGCCACGCTCTGCTCGATATATCCGCGCTCCGCCTTGCTGGGCGGGCACTCGTCAAAAGCCATGGCGATGGTGGAACCCAGATTGGACTGGATGCGCATGCTCTCCTCCGGGCCCATAAAGATCAGGCGGCCGTCCACGTGCGAGTGGAAGGTGACGCCCTCTTCTTTGATCTTGCGCAAGCCCGCCAGGGAGAACACCTGAAAGCCGCCGGAATCCGTGAGGATGGGCCGGTGCCAGTTCATGAATTTGTGCAGGCCGCCCAGGCTTTTGATCAGCTCGTCGCCCGGCCGCACGTGCAGGTGATAGGTGTTGGACAGTTCCACCTGCGTGCCGATCTGCTCCAGATCCTCCGCGGCCACGGCGCCCTTGATGGCCCCCGCGGTGCCGACGTTCATAAAGACAGGCGTCTCAATGGTGCCGTGCACCGTGGTCAGCCTGCCGCGTTTTGCTCTTCCGATTTTTTTGATGAGTTTGTACATAGTGTGCTCAGTATACCAAAATACCGGTCGATTGCAAGCGCGATCCGGCAGGCGCGGTTTCCCGGCAAAATTTTAATGGCAGCCCTACCATTCCGCGGGGATCTGCGGTACAATCACAGCAGCAGAAACGGTCCCGCACGGACCGGAAATGAGGAGGAACATCACCATGCCCTGCACAACGCTCTTAGTAGGCAAAAAGGCCTCTTACGACGGCTCCACCCTGGTCGCCCGCGACCACGATTCCGGCGGCGGCAGCTTTGATCCCAAAAAGCTGACGGTCGTGCGCCCGGAAGACCAGCCGCGCGTCTATACGTCCAAGATCTCGCACCTGACCATAGAACTGCCCGCAACCCCTCTGCGCTACACGTCGCTTCCGAACGTGATCCCGAACCGCGGCCTGTGGGGCGGCGCCGGTGTGAACACGAAAAACGTGGCGATCACCGCCACCGAGACGCTCACCTCCAACGAGCGCGTGCTTGGCGCGGACCCGCTGGTGGAATACCAGCCCGCGGCTGACGGCAGACCCGAGACCCCCGGCGGCATAGGCGAGGAGGATATGGAAACGCTGCTTCTGCCCTACATGCACAGCGCGCGTGAAGGCGTGCGGCTTCTGGGCGGCTATCTGGAAAAATACGGCACCTACGAGATGAACGGCATCGCCTTCCAGGACGTGGACGAGATCTGGTGGCTGGAGACGATCGGCGGCCATCACTGGATCGCAAAGCGCGTACCGGACGACGCCTACGTGGTGATGCCCAACTGGTTCGGCATCGACGAATTTGATCTGGACGACGCCTTCGGCGCGCAGGAAAGCCATATGTGCTCCGCCGACCTGCGGGAATTCATCGCCGAAAACCATCTGGATCTCTCCATGGACGGCAGCTTTAACGCGCGTCTGGCCTTTGGCAGCCATTCCGACGCGGACCACACGTACAACACGCCCCGCGCCTGGTTCGTACAGCGGTTCTTCAATCCGCGCACCTGCGGCTGGGACGGCCCGGACGCAGATTACCGCCCGGACGACGACGATCTGCCCTGGGCCATGGTGCCGGAGCATAAGATCACGGTGGAGGACGTCAAATACGCGCTGTCCGGCTATTACCAGGGCACGCCCTACAACCCCTACGGCAAAGGAAACGCGCCCGAGAAGGGCCGCCTGCGCCCCATCGGCATCAACCGCAACAATTTCCTGACCGTGACGCAGCTGCGCCCCTACATGCCCGCCGCGAACATGGCCCTGGAGTGGCTCACCTTCGGTTCCAACGCCTTCAACGCGCTGGTGCCGCTGTACGCCAACATGGACGCCGCGCCGGAGTATCTCTCCTGCACCACGGCGGCCGTCTCCACGGACAGCTTTTACTGGAACAACCGCCTGATCGGCGCGCTGGCGGACGCCCACTTTGCCGAGTGCTCCAATATCATCGAGCGCTACCAGCTGGCCGTGCAGACCGCGGGACACCGGCTGATCAACGCCTATGATAAGCAGTTTGCGGCCGATCTGCCCTATGCGGACGGCACCGCCCTGTGCGAAGAGGCAAACGCCGCGCTCACGAAGATGCTCAAGGAAGAGACGGCCGCTACGCTGGACAGGGTCCTGTTTACGGCC
This sequence comes from uncultured Lachnospiraceae bacterium, assembly GCA_902783095.1. Lineage (GTDB taxonomy): Bacteria > Bacillota > Clostridia > Lachnospirales > Lachnospiraceae > UBA3774. Next base: position 2,368 of record CACZPX010000028.1, on the reverse strand, counting down.
AGCAACCTGATGAAGAACGCCTTTTCGCGTTCGGACGCCTGAATTCCGGGACCGGCCTGACCGCCGGTCCTTTTGATATCACTAAAGACCACAGAGGAGGGAAAAAACATGCTGCGAATCAACAGAGAACGACTGGTGAAGATCTCCGTACAGGGAGAGGTCTCCGCCCCCACCTATAACGCCGCGGGCAAGCTGGACCACAACGGCAAGGTCTTTGTGCTGCCCGGCACCGGCGGCATCACCTACAACGTAAAGATCGGCGACCTGGCCTGCTTTTTTGCCGGCGACCACGTGGAACCCGGCGTCTCTACCAAAAACTATGACGAGAAAAAGAGCAACGCCTACAACTACCTCTCCTGCATCGGCAACGAGGCGACCGTGATCTCCGGCGACGCGAAAGGCCGCAAGGGCTTTGTGACCGGCACGCACGGCGGCATCGAGCACGTGATCATGTACTTTGACGAAGAGACGCTGGAGCTTTTGAACATCGGCGACAAGATCAACGTCAAGGCCTACGGCCAGGGCATGGAACTGCTGGACTGGCCGGATATCGCCGTGATGAACCTGGATCCGGACCTTTTGGAGAAGCTGAACGTCACCGAGGAAGACGGCAAGCTGATCGTCCCCGTGGCAAAGACCGTGCCCGGCTGCCTGATGGGCTCCGGCCTGGGCGCCTCCACCACCAAGAAGGGCGACTATGACATCACCATGTTCGACAAGAAGCTGGTGAAGGAATACGGACTGGACGAACTGCGCTTCGGCGACATCGTGGCGCTTTTGGACTGCGACAACGTCAACGGCCGCAATTTCATCACCGGCGCGCTGTCCATCGGCGTGATCGTGCACAGCGACTGCCTGATCTCCGGCCACGGCCCGGGCGTCACCACCCTGTTCTCCTGCCTAAACGGCAAGCTGGGCTACCGGCTGGATCCGAAGGCCAACCTGGCCGACATCCTGCTCTGAGGACACGGGGACGGTCCTTCCGTCCTCGTCTGAGGACGCGGGGACGGTCCTTCCGTCCTCTTTCGAGCACAAATACAGGATATAAAAAGAACCTGCACATGCAGTTAGGCGAAAGCTCTGCCGTCTGTGCAGGTTCTGTTTTGTTACGCTCCGTCAGTGCACGTCCCCGCGCGTGATCCGGATGGTGTCGCCGAAGGCCCCGGAGGCCAAAACCGTCACGGTGATCCCGCGGGCTTTATCCGCAAAGGCGGCCACCTGGCCCTCCTTTATGCCGAACAGTTCCTCGTTATCGTCCTTGTCCAGCCTGCGGTAACGCTCCGGCTGCGGCGGGCACACGGTCAGGCAGCCGTCTCCGCTGCCGCGGTAGCCGTTCACGTAGTAGATCAGCACGCCCTGCCGGTCTTCCAGCGCGGCGTCCAGCGCAATGCCGCGGCGGCTTTCCACCACGTAACCGCTGTGTTCGTCGATGGGGATCACGGCGAGCTTGTTCCCCTTCTCCGTCTCGATGGGGGTGAGGGTGTGCTCCCAGCTTCCGTTGCCCGTAAAGACCTCCACCTGATCGTCGTCAAACCAGCCGTAGCGCCACTTGCCGTAGCCGAAAAAGTCCGGCGCGCGGCCTTCGATCCAGCCCATCACGTCCCAGCCGCCGCAGTGCGCAAAGGCGGTCTCGCCTTCTTCTGGATGATAGGTGTAGTAGTCCGGCATGCCGGTCATATGGCCGGTCTCGTGTACCAGCAGCTTGCCGCGGCGCCAGTGCATGTCCTGCCCCACGGTCACGGCGAGTCCCACGCGGGCGCCGTAGGACGTGACGATGTCCGACGTGGTCCGCGCGCACATGGTAGGGGAAAACGGCACGTTCACCGCGCTTTTGGGCGGTACGATGTAGAGCATGTCATACTTGCGGTAATCCACCTCCGCTTCTGTCAGGCGCACCGCCTCCGCGATGTAGTTGCGGTGGTCTTCCGCCTTCATCACGCGGGACATGTGGTATTCATTATCGTTTTTGGGCATACGGAACCACTTGTCGACGCGGTCGATCGTAAAATGCATCTTGCCGAAGGAGGCCTTCTTAAAAAATTCCAACCCCTCCATGGCCAGCGCGTCATAGTAATAGTCAAAGCTGCCGTAGCGCCCTTCCAGGTCCTCCGCCCTGGCGTTGGGAAAATCCACAAAGATCATCACCGCGCGCAGCATGCGGCCGGTATCCGCCACGAAGGCGGTGTCGATGGGAAAGCAGCCCGTGAGATTGTCCCCGTGCAGACTTGCGGGATCCGGCGTAAATTTCGCCGCAGAAACGTCTTTCATCCTGATACTCCTTTACTGCAAAAATAGGATGGAATCCCTGTTCCGCCATTATACCGCCATGCTTTTCCGGATACAAGACCGGCAATCTTGACAAGGCCTG